>CALCYB010000110.1 GCA_937906485.1 uncultured Rikenellaceae bacterium | reverse complement strand
TCCCCGATGCTTTGTGATTGGTGTTGATAAACATCACCGGCCGACGTTTGCATCATACAGGAAAAGGAAGACTCCGGACGACTTCCGTCTGAATACCTATCCTCGCAATAAAGGTTACGGGCCTGTGTTCCCTCTACGACCTTCACCCCCAGCTGTTCGCTGTTTATCAACTGGGTATCCGTCCCAATCTCAACGAAGTTGTAGTAATAATCGTACAAAAATGAAACCTCCGCCCGATGTTCTCCCTGATCCACCCGAATCAGCACAAAAGTCTCTCCGGCACGGTTGGTATAGACCTCCTGCACTTCATACACGACGGTCTGGGAATGTGAAAACCTTGAGGATTGATTGAACTTGCTGGTAACTTTCTGCTCATCGGAGACTGTATAGGATTCGGTCAAAACTTTGGGCTCTCCTCCCTGCATTAGATTTGATTGATACAAATAACTGGCCAAAGCCTGGAGGACAGCCATTTGCTCCGCAACTTTGCGTTCTTCCTTCATACCGGGCATGGAAACGCCGACATACTCATCCTCTGCGTGGTCAAAATACCAATCAGGAACTTTATTTGCTGAAAGAAGCTGAGGCAGAAACAAGGCCACCATCCAAAACAAAATACATCGTCTCATCATCAGGTACGGATTAAATCGTTCCTACAAAGATACAAGAATTCGTGAGAATTATTGCAGAATTAAAACTTTTTCCTACCTTTGCAGCCGCAAATAAAAGGAGGTGGTAAAGAGATGATTATTGTACCCGTAAAAGATGGCGAAAACATCGAAAGAGCGTTGAAAAAATTCAAACGTAAATTCGAAAAGACCGGTATTGTACGCGAACTTCGCAGCAGAAAGACTTTTGAAAAACCGTCTGTACGCAGAAGAGATGAGTTGAAAAAAGCGATCTATGTACAACACCTCCAACTCAACGAAGAATAAAGTTCGTTAAACCGTTTTCATAGCAAGGGGAACAGGGTCGAGAGTAAAATCCCGGTCCTGTTCTTTTTTTACCCAAAACATCCTTATCTCATTTATTATGTTTGACAAACACCCCAAAGGCCTGTATGCTTTGGCATTGGCCAACACCGGAGAACGTTTCGGTTACTACACCATGCTTGCAGTATTCGTACTCTTCCTGCAAGCCAATTTCGGCTACTCCGCTTCAACAGCCGGCCTTATTTACTCCGTATTTTTAGGATTTGTTTACTTCATGCCCCTGTTCGGCGGGATTGCTGCCGACAAATTGGGCTACCGCAAGATGGTGACCATCGGTATCGCCATCATGTTCTTTGGCTACCTGCTGCTTTCGCTCCCCCTGGGTGCTGACCGGGGCGCTGTGATCGCCATGGGCGGGGCACTGCTGCTGATTACCATCGGAACAGGCCTTTTTAAAGGCAATCTGCAAGTGATGGTCGGCAACCTGTACGACGACCCCGAATACGCGGACAAACGGGATTCCGGTTTCAGCCTGTTTTACATGGCCATCAACGTAGGATCCATGTTCGCTCCGACAGCGGCCATCAAAATCATGGAATGGGCACAACGCTCATTGGGCGCCAGCGAAGCCGATGCCTACCACTATGCCTTTGCGGTCGCCTGCATTTCCCTGATTGTCTCCATCATCATCTTCTATCTCTCGGCGCTGATGGGTCCCACGCAGGCTATGGTGACCGGCTCCGGATTTGCGATGCTCGGCCTTGCCGTCGGCATTCTCGACGGTGTCATTTTCCGGCTGCTGTTCAGCTATCTGTTTGCAAACCTCATGGGGCTTGAGGTCGTCGGCTATTTCCTTGCCAGCGCACTGGCCAGACTTGGACCGGTGATCATCTGCGGCGGCTATTTCATCAGCGGAAAGTGGCGAACGCGAAAACTGCTCGTTGAGAAGGCAGAACCTGCGGAAGAGACAGCCGCAGCGGAGGCCTGATGTCGCCCACAGGCAATCAAAATTTCATAACAAAAATAGCGGGAGAGGCGATTTGCCTCT
>CALCYB010000109.1 GCA_937906485.1 uncultured Rikenellaceae bacterium | reverse complement strand
TGACCCCCAGGAAGGTATAGGCATAGCGTACGGCACGGCGCAGAATCCGGCGGATGACATAGCCTGCCTTGACGTTGGAGGGCAACTGTCCGTCAGCAATCGAGAAACTGAGGGCACGGATGTGGTCCGCAACCACGCGCATGGCTACCCCGGTTTCGTCTGCCTCGTTGTAGGTGCGGCCGCTGAGACGGGAGATCTCGGCAATCAGGTGTTGGAAGAGGTCGCCTTCGTAGTTGCTCTTCAGCCCGTTGACGGCCATCACCAGCCGTTCAAGTCCCATACCGGTATCCACGTGCTTTTTGGGCAGCATTTCCAGGGAGCCGTTGGCTTTGCGGTTGCATTGGATGAATACCAGGTTCCAGATCTCGATGACCAGGTGGTGTCCTTTGTTGACCAGTTCTACGCCGGGCAGGGTGGCACGTTCTTCGTCGCTGCGCAAGTCGATGTGGATCTCGCTGCAAGGGCCGCAGGGACCGGTTTCGCCCATTTCCCAGAAGTTGTCTTTCTTGTTGCCAAGGATGATCCGGTCTTCCGGCAGGTGTTTGCGCCAGTAGGTGCGGGCTTCTTCATCCATGGGTACACCGTCTTCCTCATTGCCTTCGAAGATTGTGGCGTACAGGCGGTTGGGGTCCAGTTTATAGACCTCGGTCAGCAGTTCCCAAGCCCAATCGATGGCCTCTTTCTTGAAATAGTCTCCGAAACTCCAGTTGCCCAGCATTTCAAACATGGTGTGGTGGTAGGTATCGTGGCCCACTTCTTCCAGGTCATTGTGCTTGCCGCTGACGCGGAGGCATTTTTGGGTGTCTGCTACCCGGGGGTACAGGATTTCGCTGTTGCCCAGGAACCAATCCTTGAACTGGTTCATGCCGGCATTGGTAAACATCAGGGTCGGATCGCCCTTGACCACCATCGGTGCGGAGGGTACGATCTGGTGTCCTTTGGATGCGAAAAACTCTAAAAATTTGGATCTTATCTCTTTTGAAGTCATCATAAAACAAACAGTTGCTAATAATTCGGCTACAAAAATAGTTTTTTTATCAAAAATATATAAATTTGCGCGTTAATATTATGGGTAAAAACGCGAAAAAAAGTCCGAAAATCCGTTACCGGTTGAACAAGGAAACGCTCACCTATGAGGTGGTTGAGGTTTCCCAAAGGGAACGTCGCGCCCGCAAGGTGGCGCTGTTCCTGATGAGCCTGGTGGCTTTCGGAGGTTATTACTACCTGTACACGGGTGTGCTGGGATGGAAGACTCCCAAGCAGGCACTGATCGAACGCCGTGCGGCGGAATGGCAGTCCAAACTGGAGGAACTCAACGTTTCTCTTGAGAAGAATTATCAGATCCTGAGTGAATTGCAGCATAGGGACAACAAGGTTTACCGTCCGGTTTTCGGAATGGACGAAATCTCCGAAGAAGTGCGGAATGCCGGGATCGGCGGGGTGGACCGTTACGGGTATCTGGAGATGATCGATCCGAACGGTCGTCTGCTCAATTATGTGCAGAACTTTGACCTGCTCAGCAAGAAGGCCTATATCCAGTCCCATTCTTACGACGATGTCTTCCCGCTGGCACAGACGGCGGATGAAATGTCCTCCTGCATGCCGACCATCTGTCCGGTTGCTCCGGATCAGGTCCGTCTCTCCTCGTCGTATGGTTACCGCCGGGATCCGAAGGACGGTACTACCCGTTTCCACGAAGGTCTGGATTTTGCCGGACGGATCGGGTTGCCGGTGTATGTGACCGGAAATGCCACGGTTGTCGATGTGGGGTTTGACTTTTTCGGGTACGGCCATTTTGTGACCGTGGATCACGGTTTCGGGTACAAGACCCGGTATGCCCACTTGAGCAAGGTGCTGGTTTCGGAAGGCCAGGCCCTGCGTCGGGGTGACCAGTTGGGCGAAATGGGCAATACAGGCAAATCTACGGGACCCCACCTCCACTACGAAATCATTCACAAGGACCGCCCGGTGAACCCGTACAAATTCTTTGATTTTGATCTTCCCGCGGAAGACTATCAGTCGATTGTCCGTAGCATCGGCCTGGGAGGAAGATCATGAGGTTTTTTCGTTTCGACAAGGATGAACTCTGGATCAACAAGGAAGAATCCTTTTTGAGGCGGCGTGGACCCCGTCTTTTGCGTCTTTTTTTGTGGAGCATCGGGTTGTCGTTGCTCTATTACCTGTTGATTGCGTTGATCTTTACCACTGACCAGCAGCGTCAGATGCGTCAGGAGAGCAAGGCTATCGAACAGATGTACGATGAGTTGGCCCAGAGCAGCATGCAGTTGGACCGTGTGGTCAAAGGGCTGCAGGAGCGGGACATGGAATTGTACCGTCAGATTTTTGATGCGGATCCTCCGCATTTTGCAGAATACGGCCACGAAGGCGACCTGCTGTATGATCCGGATTCCGCGATGGCCGCCGGCCTGGTCAAGCAGACTGCCTATCGGATACAGCAGATTCAATACCAGGCGGAATTGACCCATCGGGCCGCGAATCGGCTGGATTCGACCGTGCGTGCCGGGACAGTTCCCCTGCGGGAGATTCCTTTGCTGATACCGGTGGCGGATTTTATTGTCCCGCAGACCGGGGCATCCGTGGGCAGACGGATACAGCCTTTTTACAAAACGTTGGTGGAACATACCGGCCTGGATCTGATCACCAGTGTGGGTACGGATGTTTTTGCCACGGCGGACGGTGTGGTGGAGGATGTGGTCAAGTCGGACCGGGGTAAAGGAAATTTTATCCGCATCCGCCACAACCACGGGTATGAAACGACCTATTCCCATTTGGCCTCCATGTCGGTGCGCAAGGGACAGAAGGTGGAGCAAGGTGAGGTAATCGGACGAGTCGGTTCTACCGGAATGGCTTTTGCTCCCCATCTTCACTACGAAGTGCTTCTCAATGGCCACTATGTGGACCCGATCAATTATTTTTTTGTGGAATTGAGTCCGGCGGAGTTCCGGAGCATGGTGACCATCGCCATCAATACCGGCCAGTCCATGGACTGACCGCTTAAACACGACGCTAATAGAACAAGGATATGATGACAGAAGACGGAAAAAAATTGTACTACACCATTGGCGAGGTTGCAGATCATTTGGGAGAAAATGTCTCGTTGGTGCGCTTCTGGGCCGACAAGTTTGCAGCGGTGATCAAGCCGGCACGCAACAAGAAAGGAAACCGTCTGTTTTCGGCGGAAGATCTGCGCAAGCTGGAACTCATCCATTACCTGGTCAAGGAGCGGGGAATGACCCTGGAAGGAGCGATGATGCAGATGAAGAGCAATCCGGAAGGGGTGGACCGTCGGGAAGACATTGTCCGTTCCCTGCAGACGCTTCGCCAGGAACTGCAACAACTTTCCGAAGAATTGAACCAAATCAAAAAGAACCGACATGAAAGCGAGTGAAGTCGTAGCCTTTCTGGAAGAATTGGCTCCCAGAAATTTTCAGGAGTCTTGGGACAATGCCGGATTTTGTGTAGGAAATCCCGAACAGGAAGTGTCAGGGGTACTGCTGGGCTGACAGTATCAGATGCGCCAGCTTGGGGCTTTTGTCTATGTAACTGGAATGGGTGGCCCCCTTCACGATGCAAAGGGTCGAATCCCTGATGGACGAGGCCATTGCCTGTGGCGCCAACTTGATCATTACGCACCATCCGTTGATTTTTCAAGGACTTAAACGCATCGATCCGCAGGAGGGGACCGGTCGTATGATCTATAAGGCGATCCGCCACAACCTGGTGATCTATGCCGCCCATACCAATGCAGACAAAGTCTTTGGTGGGGTCAGTGACTGGATGGCCGCCCGACTGGGCCTGGAGAACTGCCGGATCCTGGATCCCGATCCTGTCAATGTGGACGCACAAGGTCGTAGCGTGGGCTTGGGCATGGTGGGTACCTGGTCCGAACCGGTAGCGCCGGAACAGTTTCTGCAACGTGTACGGGAGGCTTTCGGAACCCCTTGCCTACGTTCATCTGCGCCGCTGGAGCGTCCTGTGCGTCGGGTAGCGGTATGTGGAGGCAGCGGATCTTCGCTCTTGGGGGCAGCCCGCCGTGCGGGGGCTGATGCTTTCTTGTGTGGCGATTTGTCCTATCATCATTTCTTTACCGATCAACAGCTCTGGCTCGTGGATGTTGGTCATTTTGAGAGCGAAATCGGTATAGTTGATCGCTTCTTGTCAATACTTCAAGAAAAAATTCCTAACTTTGCGGTTCGCAAAACTGAGCAAAACAATAACCCGGTATATTACTATTGATACATATGGCAACTAAAGTGAAAAAATCAGCGTTGGTGACGCCTCCCATTGACAATCGGGAAACTTTCGTGTCCTTGTCCAAGAACATGGCGGATACGGATATGAGTATGGAGGTCAAACTGCATACCCTCTACAAGATTCAGGAAATCGATACCAAGATCGACCGCATCCACCTGTTGCGTGGTGAATTGCCGGAAGAAGTCAGCGATTTGGAAGATAAGATCGAAGGATTGAAGACCCGTCTTGCAAAATTCCAGACCGAATTGAAAGATACCGAAAAGTCCATCGCCCAACGCAAGAACGACATCGAGGCAGCACAAGCCCTGATTGCCAAATATGAAGAACAACGCGGCAACGTACGCAACAACCGCGAATACGACTCTCTGACCAAGGAAATTGAATTCCAGGATCTGGAAAAACAATTGGCCAACAAACGGATTGCAGAAAGCAATGCGTTCCTGACAGAAAAGAAAGCCGAAATCGAAAAGACCAAGCAAGAGATCGAAGGTCGCGAAGCGGATCTGAAACTCAAGAAAGAAGAACTGGTGTCCATCATTGACGAAACTGCAAAGGAAGAAGAACAACTGCTCAAGGACAGAGAGGCTTTGGCCGCTACCTTGGATCAGCGGATGATGGTGGCCTATACCAAAGTGCGTTCCAATGCCCGTAACCGTCTGGCTGTGGTGACCGTCAAACGTGATGCCTGTGGCGGATGTTTCAACAAGATCCCGCCGCAACGTCAGCTGGACATCGCCTTGAGCAAGAAAATCATTGTCTGCGAATACTGCGGACGGATTTTGGTCAGCTCAGAATTTGAAAAAGAATAGAAAAGGAGATGCCTGCTCCTTACAATAAATCAGCCAAGCGCAGAAGCGATGCCCGGGAACGGGAACAGTCGCAACGCAAAGAGGCGTTGAACAGCATCAGTTATGATCTGGGGTTGACGCCTCCGCAG
>CALCYB010000108.1 GCA_937906485.1 uncultured Rikenellaceae bacterium | reverse complement strand
TAGGCGAGTCGTCGTTCACCAGAACGTCCAGCAAACTGTTGTCTTCCCCTTCCACAAACGGAGCATCCACCGATACGTGACGACCGGAAACGCGCATCGTATCCGCGATTTTTTCACGGGGTATACCCAGGAGTTCAGACAATTCATCCGGAGAAGGAGTCCGTTCGTTTTCTTGTTCAAAGCGAGCCAGGGCTTTGTTGATCTTGTTCAAAGATCCTACCTGGTTCAAGGGAAGACGAACAATCCGGGATTGTTCGGCCAATGCCTGAAGAATGGACTGACGGATCCACCATACGGCATAAGAAATGAATTTGAAACCCCTCGTTTCATCAAACTTCTCAGCAGCCTTGATCAGCCCCAAGTTTCCTTCATTGATCAGGTCAGGCAGACTGAGCCCCTGATTCTGATACTGCTTGGCGACAGATACCACAAAACGAAGATTGGCACGAGTCAGTTGTTCCAGCGCTTTTTGATCTCCTTTACGGATGCGCTGAGCCAGCTCTACCTCATCTTCAACAGTAATAAGCTCTTCTCTACCAATCTCTTGCAAGTACTTATCCAACGATGCACTCTCACGATTGGTAATGGATTTTGTAATCTTTAGTTGTCTCATAGGTATAAATTGGGGCGTAAAATTAACACTTAATTATCAAATAACCTATTTTAATTCAAAGTAATCCACTTCCTGATTACAGACCAATTCCATAGTAGGCAACCCTTCCGTCCGGATAAATCCCCTCCACCAGAATGGATCTCCGCGACCGCTCGATCTGTCCTTTGATATCGTCCGGCGTCTCCACTTCCTGGTTGTTCACATGGGTGATTACAAATCCCGTAGAAATGCCGGCGGTCTTGAACTTGCCCTTGCCCACAGAGACCACTTCCACACCGGAGGCAATCATCAGCCTTTTGGCTTCCTGCGGGGTCACGGTGCGCAGTTGCGCTCCAAAAAGTTCCATAGACTGGTTCCTGGCCTGCTGCATCGCTTCATTTCCCATCAGACGTACCCTCAGATTCCGTTGCTTGCCATCCCGCAAAAGGATCAGTTCCGCCACATCCCCGGGGCTGTATCGCGTGATGCGTTCCTGAACATCCGAAGGACTGTTCACCACTACCCCATCGATCTGCAGAAGGACATCCCCCTCCTCAACGCCGCCTTGGTCTGCAGCGCCTCCCGGCACGATCCTCGCCAGGAAGACACCCATCGGACGGTCCATGTCCAATTCCCGGGCCAACGCATCACTCATGGGAGCCATGGATACCCCCAGAAACGCCCGTTGAACACTTCCGAAATCAATCAGGTCCTCCACTATTTTGCGGACAATGTTTACCGGCACTGCAAAAGAATAACCGGCGTAAGAACCCGTTTGGGAAATGATGGCGGTATTGATGCCGACCAGCTCACCCTTGACATTGACCAGCGCTCCCCCGCTGTTACCGGGATTGACCGCTGCATCGGTCTGAATAAAGGACTCGATTCTGAACTCTCCGTCATAATTGGGCATGGACCGTCCCTTGGCACTCACAATCCCGGCCGTAATGGTCGAAGTCAACCCGTATGGAGCCCCGATGGCCAGCACCCATTCCCCCAGACGCAACTGATCGGAATCCCCAAAGGACAAAGTCGGCAGATGCTGGGCGTCCACCTTCAGCAGAGCAATATCCGTAGCCGGATCGGAGCCCACCAACTGCGCCTTGTAGGTTTTCTGGTCATTGAGCTTGACTTCTATCTCTGTTGCCCCTGCGATGACGTGGTAATTGGTCACCACGTATCCATCTTCAGTAATGATGACCCCGGATCCGCTGGTCACTTCTTCCCGCGGTCCTTGTGTATTATAGCCCAACAACAGATCCAAGATGGACGGAGCATAGCTCCCCTGGGTACGTTTCAACACTTTGACAAATACCACAGCTTCCACCGAAGCTTCTGCTGCATATGTAAAATCGGGATATTCCCCATCAAAAGACACTTGCCGTTCACCGGACACATTCATATAAGGCTCCCCGGCCAACGATGCGACCGGATAGCGTTCCAGCTGCCTGGAGACCGCCCAACACGAAACCGAGACTGATATCAGTACAATGATCAGTCCCGCAAACAGATTTTTTTTCATCTCGATTCTTGCGTTATATTTTTTACGAAAAAGAAATCAAATAATATGCCAAAAATATTATATTTGCACTTTAAGAATAGGATATAAAAACGATATAACGATGAAATTCACTGTATCTAGTACGGAACTGCTTCATGCATTGCTGTCCGTTTCCCGCGCGATTCCGGCAAAGCCTTCGATTCCCATCATTGAAAACTTCCTTTTCGTTCTGAAGGACAGTCGCTTGGAAATCACAGCCACCGATTTGGACCTTACATTGAGAACGGCTATTTCCATCAACCTTGTCGAGGAAGACGGAGCCATTGCTGTTCCTGCCAAATTGCTGACAGACTCATTGAAGGAGTTTCCGGAACTGCCGCTGACATTCACTGCCGGTGATGACGGAATTCTGGAAATCAAATGGCAGAGCGGTGCCTCCAAGATTCCCTACTCCCCTGCAACGGAATTTCCCGCCCTTCCGGAAATCGAAGACGGTCTGTCCATTCGCGTGGACTACCCTGCCGACATCCTGTTGCAAGGCCTGTCCACCACCATCTATGCTGCGGCAGAAGACGAGTTGCGTCCCGTCATGAACGGTGTTTTCTTCGACATGAGTCCTGAGAGCGTAACCTTGGTTGCCTCAGACTCCCACAAACTGGTATCCTACACCCGGGCCGATGTCAAAGCCTCCGAAAAATGCTCCTTCATCCTGCCCAAGAAACCGGCCAACATCCTCAAGAGCCTGATCGGCAAATACGAAGGCAATATCACCATTCTGTTCAACAACAAGAACGCCTGCTTTGCCTTTGAAGACTCCCTGCTGATCTGCCGTCTGGTGGAAGGCAATTACCCGGCCTACCGTTCCGTGATTCCGAAAAACAACACCAACAAGTTGACCATCAACCGTCGCGAATTCCTCAACACGGCAAAACGTGTGGCAGTCTGCTCCAACCAATCCACTTCATACTTGAAACTGAACCTGTCCCACAATCAGCTGATCATCTCGGCACAAGATTCCCACTTCATGGTGGCGGCCCACGATGTACTGCCGTGTGAATACGACGGCGACCAAATGGACATCGGATTCAAATCCTCTTTCCTGATTGAAGTGCTCAGCAACCTATCGTTCGAAACAGCTTCGCTCGAATTGGCGGATCCCTCCCGTGCGGCTTTGATTCTGGATGCAGGAGAACACAACCCTTGTGAAGAAATCTGTTCACTACTCATGCCCGTACGCCTGGCTTAACGAAATTGTATGGAACTCCATTTGACCAACCCAATCCTGTTCTTCGACATTGAAAGTACCGGATTGAATGTAGCGTGTGACCGCATTGTAGAAATCTGCGCATTGAAAGTACACCCCAATGGGGACCAGGAAATCAAGACCCGGAGGATTAACCCGACCATCCCCATTCCTGCGGAAGCCCAGGCCATCCACCACATCAGCGATGAAGATGTCAAGGATTGCCCCACGTTTGCCCAAATAGCAAAGAGCCTGGCACAATGGATGAAAGGATGCGACATTGCCGGATACAATTCCATCAAGTTCGATATTCCCCTGCTCGCGGAAGAATTCCTCCGCGCCGGAGTGGACTTCGATTTCCGGAAAAGGAAGTTGATTGATGTGCAGAACATCTTCCACAAACTCGAACAACGGACCTTGAGTGCTGCCTATAAATTCTACTGCCAGAAGAACCTGGAAAATGCCCACTCTGCAGAAGCGGACACCGTAGCCACCTATGAGATCCTCAAAGCCCAACTGGACCGCTACCCGGAAGAGTTGAAAAACGACATGGCTTTCCTGGCTGACTTTTCAACCCGCTCAAAATTGGCAGATTATGCCGGAAGGATGGCGTACAACGACAAAGACGAAGTGGTTTTCAATTTTGGCAAACACCGTGGCAAGAAAGTAACCGATGTGCTAAGAAATGAACCGAGTTACTATGCCTGGATTATGGAGGGTGATTTTACCCGGGACACCAAAAAAGTGCTGACAGAAATCAAACTTTCGATGCTGCTGTGAACCTGATTATCCTCCCCAAGGACCAACCCTTATTCAGATACCGTCCCGATTCAACCTTGATTCGGGACTTGTCTGTTTACTACCTCCCGGACCAAGTCCAAGCCCTATTGGCCACTCCTGTGCTGTCCATCCGGATGCGTCGCCCGGGAAAAGCCATTGCCACTCGGTTTGCCGAACGGTATTGGGAAAGTTTTGGATTCGGTCTGCTGCTTTATCCCCAATTGCGGGACACAGAGGCACCCCATCGGGAATTCATCGAGAATGCCATGGATTTCACCTCACTGATTCCGTTAAAAACAGTCTCCATGGACCAATATCCGGCCCAACAGCTGCCGACCTACCGGATCAATGGGCAGCAATGGCCCGCTTCGCTCCAATATCCCGACTTGAACACCTGTGCAGAACGGCTATCCGAAGTTTCGCATTACTGTTCCCTGCGAATCGGAGACCTGTTGCTGTGGGAGTTGGACACCCCCCGCCCCCTTGCGGTCGGAGACCGGCTTGATGCAACATGGCAAGAGGATCGGCTGTGGCAGCTTGAAATCCGTTAATCCCCCACCCCGTCCACTCAACGGGACTGTTTTTTCAAGGCAGCCTCCGCAGCCAGAGCTGCCGTAGAAAATGCAATCTGCAGGTTATATCCGCCCGTATCTCCATCCAGATCCAACACCTCTCCGATAAAATATAGTCCTGGATGTAGTTTGGACTCAAGTGTTTTACGGGAAAGGGATTTCACACTCACGCCCCCGGCCGTCACCACGGCCCGCGCATACGAACCGTATTCGGCAATCGGAAACTCCCAGTGTTTCAATGCTGCCGGTATTTTCTCTTCACGGAGATTGGGATGGGCCTTTAGAAAGGGTGCAACCAATTGCTTGGGCAGCATCTTCCGCAGAAGATCCCTCACCGACAACTTGGGCTGCGAGAGCTTTTCGCGACGGATACGGGCAAATAACTGGTCCTGTGTCAAGCCCGGTTTCAAATCCACCACCACTTTCACTTTTTCTCCATTGACCAAGGCCCATACAGCGCGACGGCTCAACCGAAAGGCAACTCCTCCTTCCATCCCCAACTCGGTAAATGAAAATTCCCCCTCTTCCTGCTGCACCAGACTTCCTCCGATATACAGGTCCATCCGAATGTGTGTCAACAGCAATCCTTCCAGTTCAGGATCCATTTGCTGGGGTCTGATGGCCGTAATGGCAGGGAAACATGGCACCAAAGGATGATTCATCTGTTCTGCCCACCGATAACCATCCCCCGTACTGCCCGTAGTCGGGTACGAAAGCCCTCCGGTGGCAACCAGCACCTGATCCGCTTCCCAACGTTCTTCTCCGGCAGGCGTCTCGACTTCCAGAACAAAGCCTTCGCCTCCTGCTCGGGGACGCAAATCTTGTACGGACATTTCTGTCAACAACTCCACTCCTCCTTGCCGAGCAATGGACTCCAGGGTATTGAGTACATCCGCGCTACGGTCACTGACAGGAAAAACACGCTCTCCTCGTTCAACTTTGGTCTCCAGCCCATGCCCCTGTAGAAATTCCACCACCTTCCGGTTATCAAACGCATAAAAAGCATTTTTCAAGAACCCGGCATCGGGGTGGATGTGCTCCTGAAACTCATTCCAGGGACGCATGTTGGTCAGGTTGCATCGGCCTTTTCCTGTAATAAGCAACTTACGGCCAAAGCGTTCACGTTTTTCCATGACCACCACCCGATGAGAAGTTCCTGCCAATCGGGCTGCCGCCATCAGTCCGGCAGCTCCACCTCCGATAATAATAATATTTGCGGATTTCATCGCTATCCAAAGATTTTTTTCTATATTTGCACACCCAAACTGAAAGCCACTTTAGCTCAGCTGGTAGAGCAGCTCATTCGTAATGAGCAGGTCGCGGGTTCGAGTCCCGTGAGTGGCTCTTCTTTTTTTCTCAACGGTAAATCACACCACTACCAACCAACTCACCATCGTCCGTATACCAGGCAGCAAACTGTCCCGGTGTAATCCCGCGTTGGGCTTCCTCAAAACGGATGTACATTCCCTCTTGACGACGGATCAGCCAGCCTTTCTGCAACGGCTGACGATAACGGATCCGTATCCAGTATTCACGGCTTTGACCGACTTCCATGGCCAGATCCGGACGGACCCAATGGATCTCTTCCGGCAAGATGCAGAGGGCCGGACGATAGAGGCCGGGATGATCCTGCCCCTCACCGACATAGATAATGTTCTGGTCAATATCAATATGGATGATAAAAATGGGCTGTTGATGCCCTCCGATGTTCAGGCCTTTGCGCTGACCGATGGTATAATACTGCGCACCTACGTGTTTGCCGATTACCTTTCCGTCGGTCACACCATAACTGCGGGGTGTCGCCAATGCTGCCAGATCTTCCGAATCCGTTTCCGGCAACTCATGATAGAAATCGCGGAAAATCTCCACCACCTTTCCCTCTTTCGGGGCCAATTTCTGCTGCAGGAACACCGGCAGATCCACCTTCCCTACAAAACAGATCCCTTGCGAGTCTTTTTTATCCGCACTCGGCAGCCCTGCCTCGCGTGCCAAACGGCGTACTTCGGGTTTTTCCAGTGCACCGATCGGAAACATAGCCCGGGACAATTGGTCCTGAGAGAGCTGACACAGGAAATAACTTTGGTCTTTGTTGCCGTCCGCTCCCGCAATCAGACGATACACAGGTCGTCCGTCTGCATCCTGTAAGGTTTCTTTTTGGCAATAGTGACCGGTTGCCACATATTCGGCGCCCAAGGCCAGGGCATGATGCAGAAAAGCATCAAATTTGATCTCCCGATTGCAAAGCACATCCGGATTGGGTGTGCGACCTTTCTCGTATTCCGAAAACATGTAATCCACCACCCGCTGACGGTATGTATCGGACAGATCAACAAAGTGAAAAGGGATATCCAGTTTTCGGGCGACCATTCTGGCCACACTCAAATCTTCCTCCCACTCACAATCCCCATGCAGGGTCCCCGTCGTATCATGCCAGTTCTGCATAAACAAGGCAAATACATCGTACCCTTGCTGTTTCAACAACAATGCCGCCACACTGGAGTCCACTCCTCCGGACAGACCGACAGCCACTTTGATTGATTTCTTCGATTCCATATAACAAAAAAGGGTAAGCTGAATACATCGCACCGCTACAACCACTGTACCCTTGCTACCTTCCGGTCCTGGGGGAGTTAAGTAGGAGCTGGTCGTGTATGACTTACCCGACGCAAAGGTAATACTTTTTTTTATTCTTGCTAATCTTTTTCCGGCAAATTATCAAAGATAAAAGGCAAAAGATCTTCAACCTGATGGAAAACAAGCACTTGTTTTTGACTTCCCACCAAGATGCGCACTGGAGCCTTGGCCCGCATCTGCGTTTCCGCCAACACCTGCCGGCAGGCTCCGCAGGGATAGGTCAGACTTTCGGTCAATTGACCGTTAACCATCGCAACTATGGCGATGGCAGTTATCGGATCATCCGGATACTGCGCATGGGCATAAAACAATGCGGTCCGTTCCGCACAAAGGCCGGACGGATACGCGGCATTTTCCTGATTGGCGCCTGTGACTACCTTGCCACTGGCAAGGCGGACAGCTGCCCCGACCTGAAAATGCGAATACGGGGCATAAGCCCCTTTTGCAGCAGCAATTGCCTGCTCCATCAGACGACGGTCACTCTCCGCCAGTTCCTGCAAGGAATCATACTCCTCGTAAACAATGGACAATGTTATTTTCTTCATACTTGCAAATATATAATTTTTTCGGGATTACCGGATTCATACTATCTTTGTCAAGCAATGATGAACCCTACCCGATACCTCCCCATCTGCTGCGGATTCCTGCTGTTGCTCTGCCTGAATCTGCATCCACTGACTGCACAACAAAAATTAAGCCGCCAGGAGTACATTGACCTTTACAAGGAAATTGCCATCAGCCAGATGCGCTCCCATGGGATCCCGGCCAGCATTACCTTAGCCCAAGGCTGTCTGGAATCCGGAGACGGCAATTCCACCCTGGCCGTTGAAGGAAACAACCACTTTGGCATCAAATGCCACGACTGGAAAGGTGCGACAATCCATCGGGACGATGACAAGAAGAACGAATGCTTCCGAAAATACAAAAATGCTGAAGCCTCTTACCACGACCACGCAGACTTCCTGCGCTACCGTGACCGCTACGCTCCCTTGTTCGATCTGGAAATTACAGATTACAAAGGATGGGCTTACGGACTGAAACAGGCCGGATATGCCACCCACCCCCAATATGCGCAGATGCTGATCAAGATCATTGAAGACTACCAGCTGTACCTGATTGACCAGCAAGGGCTGAAAAAAGGCAGGAAGAAAAAGGATTACCTCCCGCCAAGTCCTGCCCAGTTGCAGCAATTGCGCACCCTGCAATCCATGGAACGCTCCACCTTGTACAAGCACTCGCAAGCCCGAACGCTTTATGTCATGAACGGTGTTGCCTACATCATCGCCAATGAATCCGATACCTATGCCTCCCTGGCCAAAGAATACCAGTTGTTCACACGCGAGATTCTCCGTTTCAATGACTTGAAGAAAGAGCAGGAACTGCTTCCCGGAACCGTCGTCTACCTGGAAAAGAAAAAGAAGAAGGCCCCCAAACACCTGGAACTGCACATTGCAGAAGAAGGAGACACCTATTATGATATCGCCCAGCGCTATGCCATCCGGCTTGAATCGTTGTGCGAATACAACCATGCCACAGCGGAAGGATCTCCCCGGGAAGGGGACCGTGTCTTCCTGCGCCGAATGAAAACCTACTGATCATGAAAAAAAAATACCTGCTCATAGGTGCTGCCTTCCTGATCCTCCTGCTGATTGGTGGAGGCGTAGCACTCAATTATTACCTGACTTACAAACGGCCGGATGTCCGTCAGGAAACCATATTCTACCTCTATCCGGAACAGAGTTACGAAGCGATGGAAAATGGACAGGTCTTCAAACATCCCCAACGTTTCCAACGGGCGGCCCAGCGACGTAACCTGGCTGCCTACCTCAAACCCGGACGCTACCTGCTCAAACCGGAAATGAGCAACCAGGAAATCATCCGGATTTTTGCCAACGGGTGGGAAACGCCCCAACGGATTACATTCCGGGGCTACATCAAAACCCTGGACCGTCTGGCTGCTTATTTCGGGAAGCAATTTGCCGCCGACTCTGCCGCCTTTATGCAGGCCTTGTCGGACAGTACGACCCAGCAGGCATTGGGTCTGAATCCGGAAACCATGCTTTCACTCTTCATTCCCAATACCTACGAACTGTATTGGACCGCCACGCCCGAACAAGTCATCCAACGTTTCAAACGGGAATACGACCGGTTCTGGAATGATGACAGGCTGACCAAAGCCAAAGCCCTGAATCTTACGCCGACCGAGGTCATCACCCTGGCCTCCATCATTGTTCAAGAGACCAATCATGTTCCCGAACAACCGGCCATGGCGGCAGTCTACCTGAACCGTCTGAACAAAGGGATGAAACTACAGGCGTGTCCGACCGTGATCTACGCGTTAAAAGATGAGGAACCCGGTATTACCCGTGTCCTCAACCGCCACTTGAAATACGATTCCCCTTACAACACCTACAAATACAAAGGACTTCCCCCCGGACCGATTACCATTCCAACCATCAGCGCCATTGATGCGGTCCTCAACAGGGACAAGAACAATTACCTGTATTTCTGCGCCAATGCCAGCTTTGACGGCACCCACAAATTCACCAGTTCCTACCAGGAACATCTAAGAAACGGGAAAGCCTACCAAAGGGCACTGACCGCCCGGCAAAAAGAACAAGCCAAAAATAATCAGTCCACCAAATAGGCCACTGCCGCGTCAAACTCAGGATCACCCTCCTGCTGCAAGACTTGATAATAGGTTGCCTGCTCATACAAGATCCGGCCCAGAATGGCCTTCACCAACAACTTGACTTCCCCACGGGCCTGCTCGGATGCCGTCAGTTCGGTCAACCAGGCCTTGTCCACTTCAAAACGGCGGACATACTCCCGGCTGGAGGGATAACACGCCAGCAAGGTCTCCCGAACCTCAAGCGCCTTCTGATTGACAAATTCCAACAAGGCTCCGGAACTGATCAGTTCGACGTACGCATCCGAATGAGATAAGGTATCGGCCGGCACTGCGATATCCGGTTGAATCCCGTTGTCCCGCTCCAACTTCCTACCACTGGGAGTATGATAGCCGGCCACCGTAAGCCGGACTTGAGACCCGTCGGGCAAGGGAAACGGTTGTTGCACCAATCCCTTGCCAAATGTTGTCCTGCCGATGACGGCTCCTCGCCCCCAATCCTGAATGGCACCGGCAACAATCTCACTGGCTGAGGCAGAGTACTCATCCACCAGGACGACCAAAGGTCCTTCCTGATAAAGACCAGAACCGTCTGCATACTCCCGGATCGGTTTCACCGAACGTCCTTGTGTATAAACAATCAACTGGCCACGCTCCAGGAACTCATTCGCCACCTCAAGGGCTGCATGCAAGAAACCTCCGGTATTGCCTCTCAGGTCCAGGATGATTCCTTTTGCCGCGGCAAAGCGGTCAAGCGCCTGATGCAGTTCTTCTCCGGTTTTATGGGCAAAACGGCTCAATCGCAAATAAAGAAAGCCATCATCCGTCAGGTAGGCTGCATCCAGACTGTGCAACGGAATCTTGTCCCGGGTCACGGTAAAAACCAATTCGGAGGCACTGCGCTTGCGCAAAACCTGGAGTTGCACTTTACTGCCGCTGGGGCCGCGCAACAATTGCCGGACACGGTCAATGGTCAAACTGTCACTGGAGATACAAGCACCATCCACTCCGACAATCCGGTCTCCAGGCAGAAGTCCCACACGTTCTGAAGGTCCTCCTGCCACTACGGCTTGGACAACCAGGGTATCCGAGACGATGGCAAATTCAATTCCGATTCCCTCAAACTCTCCATCCAAAGGCTCGTTCATCGCAGCAAGCTCATCCGTTGGAACATAAACAGAATAAGGATCCAATTGCTGCATAATAGCCTTTATGGCCTGATCGGTCAACTGATCCAACGAGGTGGAATCGTTGTAATAGGTTTCAATAAAATACATCAGATGCCCCATCTTCTGTGCAGCCTCTTCGGAATTACGCACCTGTGACCAAAGCTGGTGCTGAGAAAGCAGAGCACACACAAACAGGATCAAAAGAGGGTATCGGCGTGCAATCTTCATCACATCAATATTTTTTGAGTGGAATTTCAAAGGTAGTCAACTCGGTCGCTATGTCTGTCGCCTCAAATTCTGAACGAGCCTGGGTGAGCAATGGCGTCAGATCCGGATAACGTGCAGAAAAGTGACCGATCAGCAAACGTTTTACTCCTGCCAAACGGGCGCAGATAGCCGCCTGACGAGCCGTAGAATGACAAGTGGTCCGAGCACAGTCCTCTTCCCGATCGGCAAAAGTAGCTTCGTGATAGAGCAGATCCACACCCTTGACCCACTCGCTCAAAGCCGGGAAAGCAGCCGTATCGCTACAATAAGCAAAAGATCTGGGTTCCCAGGGCCGATAGGTAAATGCGGACGGATCCAGCACTGTACCCTCCTCACGTTCAACCGACAATCCCCGTTTTAGGCTTCCCATTTCCAGGAAGGTAAGATCATATCGCTCGACCAATTCCTTGCGCAGGTTCAACTGCGGCTCATGCTCCTTGAACAGGTAGCCATAAGTCGGCATCCGGTGTTTGAGAGGCAGTGCAAAGATATCCAAGTTCCGGAGCGAGGCAATCTGACAAGGTTCCGAGATCGGACCGATCGGAGGAAAGGCGATTTCGAACTTGACTCCTTCTCCGAATTCTTGCAGAAAGAAGTCCAACACCTTGCGCAAACGCTCCGGACCGTACAGGTTCAGCAGGGAGGTTCTCCCCACCATGGCCATTGATGACAACAGCCCGAACAGGCCAAAGAAGTGATCCCCATGCAAATGCGAAATAAGTATGTGATCTATTTTCAGAAAAGAGACCCCCATCCTACGCAGGCGGATCTGACAGGCTTCTCCACAGTCGATAAGGAACAAACGCCCACGTATGTTCAATACGTGAGCGCTTGGATATCGGTACACTGAAGGAGTAGCCGAGGCCGTTCCCAACGGTGTAAAGGTAAATTCCATTATTTATTTTGGGCTTCCAGTTCAGCTTTCAATGCTGCCAATTCAGAGATATCTCCCAAAGTGGTCTTTTCCAGATTTGCTTTGAGTTTCTTCACGGCTTTTTGAGTAGCATCTGCTTCTGAGTTGCGTTCCTTGTTTTCACGAGGAGCCGGTTCTTCCCAAGTGCGAACGTGAGAAAGGGTGATCTTCTTGTTGGATTTGTTGAATTCAACCACCTTGAAAGGCAGAGTTTCACCTACGTTTGCTGAAGTACCGTCTTGTTTTGCCAAGTTCTTCAAAGAAACAAAACCTTCAACGCCTTCTGCCAAGGTAACGGTAGCGCCTTTGTCAACGAAGTTGTTGATTACACCATTGTGAATAGAACCCAGGGTGTAGGTAGTTTCGTAAACGTCCCAAGGATTTTCTTCCAGTTGTTTGTGGCCGAGGCTCAAACGGCGGTTTTCTTGATCCACTTCCAGAACAACGACTTCCAGTTTTTCACCGATTGAAGTGAATTCTGAGGGATGTTTGATTTTCTTGGTCCAAGACAGGTCACTGATGTGAACCAGACCGTCAACACCTTCTTCCAATTCTACGAATACACCGAAGTTGGTGAAGTTGCGAACGATAGCAACATGTTTGGAGTTAATGGGATATTTTTCAGTGATAGCTGCCCACGGATCCGGTTTGAGTTGTTTGATACCCAAGGACATTTTCTTTTCTTCGCGGTCGAGGGTCAGGATAACAGCTTCCACTTCGTCACCCACTTTCAAGAAGTCTTGAGCGCTGCGCAGGTGCAA
Organism: uncultured Rikenellaceae bacterium; assembly: GCA_937906485.1. Lineage (GTDB taxonomy): Bacteria > Bacteroidota > Bacteroidia > Bacteroidales > UBA932 > JAGCJX01. The sequence goes on along the minus strand of CALCYB010000108.1, from coordinate 4,537 downwards.
AGACCAGGACATTTCTGATACGTGGATCAAACCTTCAACACCAGGTTGTACTTCGATGAATGCACCGTAGTCAGCGATAACCACTACGCGACCCTTCACGCGGTCACCTACATTCAAGTTAGCATCCAGTGTTTCCCAAGGATGAGCGCTGAGTTGTTTCAGACCGAGAGCGATACGTTTGGTTTCTTCATCGAAGTCCAAAATAACCACTTTGATCTTTTCGTCCATCTTAACCACTTCTTCAGGGTTGCTGATGCGGCCCCAAGACAGGTCGGTAATGTGGATCAAACCGTCAACACCACCCAGGTCAACGAATACACCATAAGGAGTGATGTTCTTCACAACACCTTCCAGGATCTGACCTTTTTCGAGCTTAGCGATAATGTCAGCTTTTTGAGCTTCGATTTCAGCTTCGATCAGCACTTTGTGAGATACAACCACGTTGCGGAATTCATTGTTAATCTTAACGATCTTGAAGTCCATCGTTTTGTTTACGAATACATCGTAATCTTTGATCGGACGAACGTCAATTTGAGAACCGGGCAAGAAGGCTTCGATTCCGAATACGTCTACGATCATACCGCCTTTGGTACGGCATTTCACGTAACCTTTGATGATGTCGTCTTTTTCGAAGGCTTCGTTTACCTTGTCCCATGAACGGAGTGAACGTGCCTTTTTGTGTGAAAGAATGAGTTGACCTTTCTTGTCTTCTGCATTTTCCACGTAAACTTCCACTTTATCACCTACTTTCAGATCCGGATTGTAACGGAATTCGTTGATGTTGATGATACCTTCGCTCTTGTAACCGATGTTTACCAGTACTTCGCGTTTGTTCATGCCCATCACAACACCTTCAACCACTTCATTTTCAATCACCTTTGACAAGGTTTGGTTGTAGCTTTCTTCTACAGAAGCTTTGTCTGAGCTGTAGAGGGCATCATTTTCAAATGCATCCCAGTCAAATTTGTCTACCGGAATGGATGCGTTGCTCTTACGACGGGGAGCAACATTCAATTGTTCAGTTTCCTGAATTTGGTTTTCGTTTGTCATTTTTAAATCAATTAAACAACAAGGGGTTAGACATTATTTATAATCCTCTTTTGAGGAGGCGCAAAAGTACAGAGTATTTTATTGATTTCCAAAAAATCATAACATTTTCTTGTGTCGGAAAACAAAGAGAATCACAGCAATCAACAATGCCATCACCGCAACGATGACCACGAAGTCCCAACGCCCTCCGATCAAAGGCAAATCAATGTTCATCCCGTAGAGACTGGCCACCAAGGTGGGGGGCATCAGCAACAGGGATACAAAGGTAAAGACCTTCATGATCTTGTTCTGATCCAAGTTGATCAGACCGAGGACGGTGTTCTGCAGGTACTCCAGACGCTCGAAACTGAAATTGGTATGGTTGATCAGGGAGGCCACGTCCTTGATGATGACACTCAACTTCGCATAGACATCCCGAGGAAATTTATCACTCTTGAGAATGGAAGAAATCATGCGCTGCTTGTCCACCACGTTCTCCCGCACCAGCATGGTGTTTTCCTGGAGTTGGTTGATATCCAAGAGCAAGTCTTCGTTCACGTCTTCCCCGGCACTGACCTTCTTGCTGTAACGTGCAATTTCTTTGGCCATCAACTCAATCATATCCGCATCCAAGTCAATCCTGTTCTCCAGAATCCCGACAAAAATATGGTAGCCGGTCGGATAGAGTTTGTGGTTGATCTGGATCTTCCGCTGGATATCCGAGAAACTGCGGAGTTGTACCTGACGGATCGTCACGATAATCCCTTCACAAAGAATAAAGGATACCGCCTCCATCGAATAGCTGTCCGGTCCCGGCATCAGGAAGTTGGTATTGGCAAAGATGGTGGTTTCTGTCTCCGAGTAGCGGGATGAACTTTCGATCTCTTCGGCTTGTGCCCGGCTCTGCAAGGTGGTGTTCAAAAAACTTTCAACGGCTCTTTTCTCCTCACCGGTAGGAGTAAAAAGATCCATCCATACCACATCATCAAAACCGAGTTCCTCCAACATGTCCGTGGAGGTGGATGTAGTGATCTGACCTTTATGCTTGTAAAAAATTTGAATCATGTTTCCTGAGTCTAATGGTTAAAATTCCGTGAACGGTCTCCTGACGGGAGACATCCTGGAACTAACGTCGGACTCTGGATTTGATCATGGACAACAATAAACCCCAAATGAAGAAGTAGATGCACAACAAACGGCTTGAGTTCCATTCACAAGAAGGACCCAAGAAGAAAGCGGGGGCTTTCGTCCGGAATATTGCTACTGCACCAACTGACATAATCGTCCATATCGAATAAAGATGGGTTTAGTTTATCGGGGCAAAGATAATAAATATTTTAATGCGCAAGGTGTTCTATCAAAATTTTGACACCAATAATGAGCAGAATGAGCCCACCGACTGCTGAAATCTTACCGCCAATGCGGTTGCCGATGTACCGGCCGAAGCGCAATCCCCCACTACAGGCGATTGCCGTAATCACAAAAATAAGCGAAAGGCCTCCGATGATCTTGCTGCAACTCAGCTCCACCATCGCCAGGGAAATACCCACCGCCAACGCATCGATGCTGGTGGCCACCGACATCGTCACCATGGTTTTGCGTTGGGTCAGGTCCACCGAAGAGGTTTCCTCGGATGTTTGGGGGGAAAATGCATCCAAAATCATTTTCCCTCCCAAATATGCGAGCAAACCGAATGCTACCCAATGGTCAAACCTTCCAATCACCTCGTACAGCCCTTCTCCAAGCAGCAGACCGATCAAGGTAAACAGCATCTGAAAGAAGGCAAATGAGAACCAGATCTCCATCCGCTTGATCAATGTACTTTGGCAATGCTGGCACATGCCGCCGGATACCGATACCGCAAATGTATCGAAAGACAGACTCACAGCCAGCAGGACAAGTTCAACCCAGGTCATTCCTAGAATTTTTGTTGTTCATCGGAAGTGGACGGACGGCTGAAAAGCAACATTCCCAAGAAGCTCAACAAACCGTTTACCAAAAGAATGGTGAAACCGAAGCCGAAGCCCAACCATTCTCTGCCGGCCCAGTCCAACAGGTAACACAACACCGGAGAGGCAATGGCCACATAAGGCATCACGCGGTCCCTTACCTGACGTTTGGTCAAGATACCGAAGAAGAAGAAACCCAGCAAGGGGCCGTACGTGTACGAAGCCAGTTTGTACACCAGGTCTATGACCGTATCATTGTTGATCCAGTACAGGGCCACGATGGCTGCAAAGAACAAGAATGCAAAACCGGCATGCGCCCATTGACGGATCTTGGTCTTGCGCGGCTCGGTCAGATCCTGACGGCTGTTGAATCCCATGAAGTCAATGCAGAAGGAAGTCGTCAATGAGGTCAACGCGCCACCGGCACTCGGGTAAGAGGCCGAAATCAGACCAATGATAAAGAACAGGCCCACGCCCAATCCCAAATATTGGCTGGCCACCACCGGGAAGAGTTTGTCCGTTTGAGCCTTGGTAAATACACCGGCAGCATCTGCCAGACCGATTCCGGTCATTCCGCCCAATTTGCTGCTTACATAAACTGCCAGCACTGCCCCCAACAACAAGAAGAAATAATTCACCAGAACGATGGTAATGCTGGTGGTATAGATGTTCTTTTGTGCGTCACGGATATTTTTGCAGGCCAGGTTCTTCTGCATCATTTCCTGATCAAGACCCGTCATCACGATGGTGATGAAGATTCCGGAAATGAATTGTTTCACTGAATTGGTCGCACTGCTCCAGGTCATGTCAAACCAGTTGCTGAAACCAGTGCCCGGCAAATTGGGGTTCTCCGCTCCTGTAATCGCGGCAAACATCGAACCCAGGTTCCAGTCCATCTCCCGACAAATGGCATAAATGGTCAGAAAGACCGCCAGCAACATGAAGGTCGTTTGCAACACATCGGTCCAGATAATGGTCTTGACTCCCCCTTTGAAGGTGTAGAGGAAGATCAGCAGCATGAAAATCAGCGCCACCACCCAGAACGGTACCATGCCTTCGGGAAGAAAAGTATGCAACACCAGAACAACGACAAAAATCCGCACAGCAGCCCCCAGAATCCGGGATACCATAAAAACAGCTGCACCTGTACGGTAGGTCATGAAACCGAACCTCTTCTCAAGATAAGTGTAGATGGAGGTCAGGTTCATGCGATAGTACAACGGCAACAGCACCTGCGCAATCACCACATACCCCACCACAAAGCCCAACACCAGAGGCATGTAGTAGAAATTCTGGTTCAACACATTACCCGGTACAGAAATGAAGGTCACCCCGGAAATGGACGTACCCACCATTCCATAGGCGACGATGTACCAGGGTGCTTTCTTATCCCCTGAGAAATAAGAATTACTTCCCGATTTGCGGGAACTGAGCCACGACACGACGAACAGAAGTACCGTGTAGGCAATAAAGGCTGTCAACAGCCAGGACAAAGGAAGGTATGACAACAAAAACACCTAAAACCCTTTCCTCTATCCGAACTGTAAGCTTACCAGATA
>CALCYB010000107.1 GCA_937906485.1 uncultured Rikenellaceae bacterium | reverse complement strand
GAACCCTTGTTCTTAACAGTTTCAGCATTTCATCCAGCCATTGTCCCGGATTTTCTGCTTTCTCAAGACTCTGTTCCATTTCATTTTCATAAACATATTCCCAAAAACCATCCGTGCAAAGTAAAAACGCATCCCTCTGTCCGGAAAGTTTTATGGTAGAGGAAATGTCGGGCTTTGCATTTTCACTACCAAGTGCACGAAGAACTCTGTTTCGATCCTCATGAAACCTGATTTCATTCTGGGTAATTTCTCCCATCAGAACTGCTACCTGTGAAACACTGTGGTCCATGGTCTGACGTCTTAATTTCCCATCTGTAAAATGATACAATCTGGAATCTCCCACATGCATCCATTTTGCAAGATCATCTTCCACTGATAACACAACCAATGTGGTCTTCATTCGACCATTCCGCTTCTTTTGCTGCTGCCAGACCGCCTGATCTGCCAGACTCGCCGCTTCCTGCATATTGGAATCATTTAAAAAACTTTTCGTTTTTCTACACTCTTCAATTACATCTGCTGCGGTAGATGATGCAATTCTTCCACCATCATATCCTTAGCAAAGGCAATAGCCGGTGCCCATGAAGCGGCCGCAATGAAGTTACCGGTCCCGGCCTCAAACTTCAAAGGCAGCGGGGCATACGTGGTCTTGGCAAAAGTCACCGTATCCACCATATCTCCCCCACCCAAGAAAGGTGGCATCTGTTCCAGCAGTTCACGTTTTCCATACAACACACCGGTACCCGTCTGCGCATAGAGCTTGTGGCCGGAAAACACGTAGAAATCACAATCCAGTTCCACCACGTCCACCGGTGCATGCACAATGCCTTGGGCTCCGTCAATCAACACCCTTGCCCCCACCTGATGGGCCTGACGAATCAATTCCCGGATGGGGTTGACCAGCCCGAGTACATTGGAAATGTGCGAAACCGCCACCATCTTGACCCGTTCATCCAACAGATCCTCCAACAGGTCCATCCGCCATTGTCCGTGTGCATCCACCGGCAAGACCCGTAACTGGGCTCCGGTACGCTCACAAGCCAGTTGCCAGGGAACAATGTTGGAATGATGTTCCGCTTCAGAGACCAGAACCACATCACCGGCTTTCAGAAAACGGGACGACCAGGCATAAGCGACGGTATTGATGGAAGCAGTCGTTCCATAGGTAAAGATGACCTCCTCCCGATAACGGGCACCGATAAAGGCACGTACCGCGTCGCGGGCAGCCTCGTACAAGGCGGTCGTCTCTTCACTCAAACGATGAACTGCCCGGTGAATGTTGCCGTTTCCTTCCCGGTTCATCCGGTCCACCAGATCGATGACGGTATCCGGTTTCTGTGCGGTGGCGCCATTGTCCAGATAGACCAACGGCTTGCCGTAAACGGTTCTGGACAAAGCGGGCACCCGTTCACGCAGTTGCCCGATAAGGGGTTGTTGCTCTGACTGATTCATATTTGACTTGCACAATAATCCACAAAAATAGTAAATTTGCACCACCTGACCTTTAAAAATTGAACGTATGTACGACTATATCCAAGGAACCGTTGTCGAATTGACTCCTACCCAGGTCATCGTGGACAACCACGGAATCGGTTACCGCATCCAGATATCCCTGCAGACTTACGGCCAGCTCCAAGCGCAACAACAGACCCGCATCTATGTCCACCACATTGTCAAAGAAGATGACGAGCAGCTGTTCGGCTTCGCCGATCGGGATGAACGCGACCTCTTCATCCTGCTGATTTCGGTCTCGGGCATCGGTCCCAACACCGCAAGGATGATGCTTTCATCCCTGACCAGTGAGGAATTGCGCAACGCCATCCTGGGCGAAGACCTGAACCGCATCAAAAGCATCAAGGGCATCGGACTGAAAACCGCCCAACGCCTGATCATCGAACTGAAAGGCAAACTGGTCAAGGGAGGCGGATCCACTGCCCGTATTCCCATCCCCGAAACCAATCCATCCCGAGCAGAAGCCCTTGCAGCGCTGCAGATGCTGGGATTTGCCAAACCCAATATCGAGCGCGCATTGGACAAGATACTCACCGACAGCCCCCAATGCGGACTGGAAGACATGATAAAAAAAGCATTAAAATTGCTTTAGTCCTTTCTCACTCTGTTTTTTTTACTAAATTTGCCCTATTAAAAAACTATTAAATACACAATCATGAATATTCCCAGCAATTTGAAGTACTCCAAAGACCACGAATGGGTATTGGTAGAAGGAAACATCGCAACCGTAGGTATTACCGATTTCGCACAAGACCAATTGGGTGACATCGTTTTCGTTGACATCCAAACCGAAGGCGAAGACGTTGCCAAAGACGAAAACTTCGGCGCTATCGAAGCCGTTAAAACCGTAGCTGACGCTTTGATGCCCGTTTCAGGCAAAGTAATCGAAGTGAACCCCGAACTGGAAGGTGCTCCGGAATCCGTTAACCAAGATCCTTATGGAAAAGGTTGGATGATCAAAGTGGAAATGTCTGACCCTTCAGAATTGGACACTTTGATGGATGCCGCTCAATACGAAGCGATGATTGCCCAATAAGCAGAAAACAACCAACATCCTTATACAAAAGAAGGCCTGATGTTGCATCAGGCCTTTTATTTTTATGATTTTTTGTATAAATTTGTAGCAATCACAACAAACCAACAGACAAAAGATATGAAAGATTCTAAACCTCAATCTGTTACGCGTACATTTGACATTCTGGACCAATTGCAAAGCAACTTTCCCCAAAAAGAAGACATCCTGGCCCGGAAGATTCAAGGGCAAACCATCAGGATCTCCGTATCAGAATACCGTCAGAAGTCCTATTCCCTGGCCTATGCCTTGTTGGAATCCGGCTACCGGAGCGGAGATAAAGCCATCACCATTACTACCAACCGCCCTGAATGGAACTTTTTGGACATGGGTCTGAATCTTGCGGGAATGGTCCACGTTCCCGTGTACCCTACCCTGAACCAAAACGACTTCCTATACATCTTCAACCACAGTGACGCACGCATCATCTTTATCGGAACCAAGACTTTATATAATAAGATTAATCCAATTGTCAGTCAAATGGATAATCCGGCTAAAGTCTATCTATTGGATCCCGATCCGGAGGTGGATAACATCGAGCAGCTTTATGCTTTGGGAGCCTCGGCATCCGAAGCCACCCGCCAACAGGTGGAAACCATCAAACAGACGACCCGGCCGGAAGACCTGGCCACCATCATCTACACCTCCGGCACCACAGGCATCCCGAAAGGGGTCATGCTCTCACACTGGAACCTGATGTTCAACATGCTCGGTCATGCAGTCAAACAAACCCAGAACTCCACCCACCGGATGCTCAGTTTTCTGCCCTTGTGCCACATCTACGAACGTACCATGAACTACGAATACCAGTATTTGGGCATCAGCACCTACTACGCCGAAAGCCTGGGAACCATTTCCCGCGACCTGGCCGACTTCCACGCAGACGGCTTCTGTTCGGTGCCGCGCGTACTGGAAATGATGTACAGCAAACTCGAAGCCGCCGGAAAAGACCTGACCGGCATCAAACGGATCATCTACAACTGGGCCTGGAAATTCGGAAACGAATTTGACAATTACAACCACCATTGGTTCTACCGCTTCCAACATCACTGGGCAGACCGTCTGGTGTACCGCAAATGGCGCGAAAAACTCGGCGGACACGAAATGCTCATCGTTTCTGGCGGATCCTCCATCCAAGCCAAGATTGTCCGTCTGTTCAACGCGGCCAAACTCCGTATTTTTGAAGGATACGGCATGACTGAAACATCTCCGGTCATAGCAGTCAACAGCCCTGTACAAGGTTTCAACATCATTGGAACTGTCGGAAAACCGATGGAGGGAACCGAATTCAAATTTGCAGAAGACGGAGAAATCCTCACGCGAGGACCCCATGTGATGCTGGGCTACTACAAAAACCCGGAAGCAACACGCGAAACCATTGACGAAGAAGGATGGCTCCACACAGGGGACATCGGACGCTGGGTGGATGGCCAATACGTACAAATCACCGACCGTAAAAAAGAGATCTTCAAACTGTCTTCCGGCAAATACATCGCCCCGCAAATGATCGAAAACAAATTGCGCGAGTCACCGTTCATTGAGAACTGCATTGTCTTCGGAGAAAACCACAAATTTGCCTCTGCCCTGATCATTCCGGACATGGCACGACTGCACTTCTGGGCAGCCAAACACAAAGTGACCTACAAAGACAACGACGATCTGGTCAAAAATCCGAAAGTCATCGCAAAGATTCACCGCGAAATCGATGCTGTCAATGCCAACCTGAGCAGCCACGAAGCCATAAAACGTGAACGGCTGATCAACGAAGAATGGAGCACAGCAAATAACATGTTGTCGCAGACCCTCAAACTCAAACGCGCCAACATCCTCAAAAGCCACAAGCACCTTGTCGACGAGATTTACTCCAATGAATAGTTTTCTATCCCACCATATTGCAACTTCCAAAGACCGAGATGAGCTCATCCGTCTTTGGAAGTTGTGTTTTACAGAAGATACCGCTTTCCTTCATTTCTTTTTCGACAAAGGATTCCCACTCACCCAGACCCATGTGCTTCGCAGCGATCAAGCCATCTGCGCGGCCCTCTCCTTCTTCCCCATCTCCTACTGTGAGAACAACCTCCTTTACCCCGGCTCCTACCTCTATGGCGTCTGCACCCACCCCGAACACCAGGGCAAAGGTTACTCCCGAAAACTGTTCCAACAAGCCCTTACCCTACGGAAAAAAAGCGGAGACCAATTCATTCTCACTCGTCCCGCTTCCCATGACTTATTCTCCTTCTACATTGACCAAGGCTTCAATTGTCCCCTCTACCAACAGGAAGATATCCTGCAAGCAAGCCAACAGAGGTTCCCCGTGGAACCTCATCCCAACACCTGGGCCAAGATGACCCCAGAGCGTCTTGGAAAATGGCAAGCCCAAGCCTCAGAAGCAGCAATCCACTGGTCTGCTGACCTGCTGAACTACATCATGGACTACTACAAACGCGAAGGAGGTCTGTTTTTGGAAAGGGAGGACGAATACGCCATCTGTATCCCCAATCCCGAGCATCCGGACGAAATCCACATACTGGATGGAAAGATCCGAGATTTTGCCGATATTCAAACCCTATTCCCCAAGCAAAAAATACACATCCACAGCACTGCTTCTGCACAAAACGGAAAGCTTTATGCATTGGCCTACCCTATAACAAAAGAATTAAAACCCAATTGCTCGTTCCCTTTTCCCATGGAATAAAAAAGATGTTCCACGTGGAACATCTCATGCAAAACTTCAGGTACTGACAAATAATCTGTGCTATCTACCAAAGTAAATGAGCAAAACAGATATGTCTGCAGGAGACACCCCGGAAATACGTGAGGCCTGCGCAATGGTTTTGGGCCGGTACTTTTGGAGTTTCTGACGACACTCCATGGACAGCGAGGACACTTTTGAAAAGTCAAACGCTTCAGGAATCTTGACAGCCTCTAACCGGAGGATCTTTTCAGCAAGTTTCTTCTCACGCTCAATATAGCCCGCATATTTGATGGTAATCTCAGCCGATTCAAGAATTTCTTCGGTCAAATCATCGGCCTCCAGCACTTGTCGAGGCTGATAAGGAAGCATGCGCATCTGATCAAGCGTCTCCTTGGAGACAGGTACTGACAGGTCGCTGAGAAAATCAGCAGGGAGAAAAGGTTTCAGATCTGTCAATGAAATTTGGGGACGAAGCAGGATTTGCGACAAAGGCTTGGAAGCCGTCATCGGCGTCGTGTTTTTGTCCAAAAGCAGCTGATTGAGCTGCTCAAGCGAAGGCACAGTAGCATCCAGCGTCGCGTGCATCAAGTCAACTTTACGGTACTTTTCCTCCACAAGACGCATTCTGAAATCTTCTGCAAGTCCGAGTGCATGCGACTTTGGCGTCAAGCGCAGATCGGCATTATCCTGACGCAAGAGGATCCTGTACTCTGCTCGAGAGGTAAACATACGGTAGGGTTCATCCACGCCTTTGGTAATCAAATCATCAATAAGCACGCCAATATAGGCTTCATCGCGCTGGAGGATGAATGGATCAGCACCCTTCAAAGCCAAGTGGGCATTGATGCCAGCCATAAGTCCTTGTGCAGCAGCCTCTTCATAACCGGTAGTCCCATTTACTTGACCGGCAAAATAGAGACCCGGGATAATTTTTGACTCAAGGCAATGGTTGAGTTGAGTGGGGTCAAAATAGTCATATTCAACAGCATAAGCCGGCCGATAAACAACCACATGCTCAAACCCTGGCAGCTGCTTCAACGCTTCGATTTGGGCATGGAAAGGGAGCGAAGAAGAAAAGCCTTGCAAATAAAATTCGTTGGAATGCCAACCTTCCGGTTCAATGAACAACTGATGCGAAGTCTTATCGGCAAAGGTGCGCAATTTGTCTTCAATGCTGGGGCAATACCTCGGCCCTACCCCCTTGATGGTACCACTGAACAAAGGAGACTCAGCAAAAGCATCACGCAAGATCTGATGGCAGGTCTCATTGGTGTGAACAATGTAACAAGGATTTTGAGGCAGACCGGACTGGACAGCAGTACGGTAATTCAAAAAAGAAAAACGGGACGGATCGTCATCTCCCTGCTGCAATTCAAACTTGGACTTGTCCAAAGAACGGAAATCGATTCGGGGAGGGGTTCCGGTCTTCATGCGACCGAAAGAAATTCCCATCTGCTCAAATTGTTCTGTCAAGAAAGGCGAAGGGGCTTCCCCTACCCTTCCTCCTTCGACCTGTTGTCTTCCTACATAAAGCCGCCCATTGAGGAAGGTTCCAGCAGTGAGTATAAGTTTTTTTGCGTTGAATTTTACCCCAAGGGAGGTCGTAACTTCAAAAATATTGGAAGGATTTTGAGTTATCGAGACCGTCAAATCCTGCCAAATACTTAGATTACAGGTATTTTCAAGGATATAACGCCAGTTCAGCGAAAAATACATTCTGTCGCATTGCGCGCGAGGACTCCACATCGCCGGACCCTTGGAGCGGTTGAGTGTACGAAACTGCATGGTGCTGGCGTCGGTAACAATTCCGGTGTAACCACCGAGCGCATCAATCTCACGAACGATCTGTCCTTTGGCAATACCTCCGATGGCAGGATTACAGGACATCTGTGCAATCTTGTTCATGTCCATGGTAATCAACAGGACCTGGGAACCCATACGGGCTGCAGCAGCTGCTGCCTCACAACCGGCATGACCGGCTCCGACTACAATAATATCAAAATTCGATTCCATGTTCCTTTAATCTGTTAAGGGCCTCCGACTCTGCTGCGCGCATGGCTTGGATATCCTCGGGCTGATGATCATCAAAACCGATCAGGTGCAGGACACCATGTATAATGACCCGAAAGACTTCCTCCTGGAAAGGCACTCCGTATTCAAGGGCGTTGGCGCGAACTGTATCGATGCTGATGTACAACTCTCCAGCAATGGTATCTTGGGGAACACCAGGATAGGTGGAGGTATCAAACGTGATGATGTCGGTAAAATAATCGTGGCCGACAAAATCCCTGTTCATCTGCAGGAGAAAAGGATCATCCGTAAAGATGACCTTCAAGGGGCCTTCTTTGCAACCGTATTTTTGGATGGTTGAACTCACCCACTGACGGACAGATTTCTCAGAAGAAAGTTTATAATCTGTATTTTTATTAAAAAATTTGAGCATGCTTGGATATAATTTGTATATTTGCAGCCGAAATTTCAGTTGCTGGAATTTTAGCGCAAAACTAATAAAAAACAGAAAATTTAATAAAACAATGGCAAAAGTTAGTGTAATTGGTGCTGGTAATGTAGGTGCTACCTGCGCAAACGTTGTGGCTCAATTGAACTTCGCTGCAGAAGTGGTATTGCTGGACATCAAAGAAGGTGTTGCGGAAGGCAAAGCCATCGACATGATGCAAGCTGCAAAATTAGGTCGTGTTGATACCGTGATCAAAGGTGTAACCAACGATTACGAAGCAACTGCTGATTCTGATGTGGTTATCGTTACTTCAGGTATTCCGAGAAAACCGGGTATGACCCGCGAAGAACTCATCGGTGTAAACGCCGGTATCGTGAAGAGCGTTGTTGAAAACATCATCAAGTTCTCTCCTAATGCTGTCATTGTTATGATTTCCAACCCGATGGACACCATGACCTACTTGACCAGCAAAGTCAGTGGTCTTCCCAAAAACCGCATCATCGGTATGGGTGGCATGTTGGACAGCAGCCGTTTCAACTACTACCTGAGCCAAGCACTGGGTGCTCACATCAACGACGTTGACGGCATGGTAATCGGTGGACACGGTGACACAACAATGGTTCCGCTGATCGGCAAAGCAGCTTACCGCGGTGGAAACGTTACCGAAATCCTGGACAAGGAAACTGCTGATAAAGTAGTGGCTGACACGATGGTGGGTGGTGCTACCCTGACCAAACTCATCGGCACCTCCGCATGGTACGCTCCGGGTATGGCAGGTGCAAACATCGCAAAAGCCATCATCATGGATGAAAAGAAAGTGTTCCCTTGCTGTGTAAGCCTGGAAGGTGAATACGGTCAAAACGATATCTGCATCGGTGTTCCCGTTGTTTTGGGTAAAAACGGTGTTGAAAAGATCGTTGACATCAAACTGACCGAAGACGAACAAGCGAAATTTGATGCAAGTGCAGCTGCTGTAAGAAAGACCAATGGTGTTCTTGCAGAACTGGGCTTGATCTAAGCGAAAAATAGGCGGGGTATTAGCTCAGTTGGCTAGAGCGTTTGAATGGCATTCAAAAGGTCATCGGTTCGATTCCGATATACTCCACGCAAATAAATTAACATCCAGTGAATCAACTACTTAAGATTCATTGGATGTTAATTTTTATAAAAATATTTGCTTTATTGGAGGAAATATGAGTAAATTTACGCGCTCAATAGCGTAAATATAGACAAAACATAAAATCATGGAAGTAAAAAAGAGTCCCAAAGCCGATTTGGAAAATAAAAAGCTGCTTTTTAGAGAAATCGGCATGATCATTACCCTTTCCATCGTTTTGGTTGCCTTTGAATGGAAATCATACGAAAAAGCGGAAGCGGTTCTTGAAACTGAAACTCAAGTGGTTATTGAAGAGGAAGCAATTCCTATCACCCAAGAAACCCCTCCCCCGCCGCCGGAAGCACCCAAGATTCCCGTATTGTCAGACCAAATTGACTTGGTTGAAGACGATATCGAAGTAAACGATGATTTCATGATTTCTTTGGAAGACACCAAAGACATGGGAGTTGAAATCATGGACTACGTTACCGAAGTTTATGAAGAAGAAATCGTAGAAGAAGCGATCCCGTTTGCAATGGTTGAAAGTAAACCTTCATTCATGGGTGGTGGACAGAACGAATTCTCCAAATGGGTAGGCAAGAACTTGGTTTATCCCGAAATCGCCAAGGAAAACGGTGTACAAGGTAAAGTAATTCTGTCATTTACCTTGACTGCAGAAGGCCAAGTAACCAACGTTAAAGTGGTTCGCGGTATTGACCCTGCATTGGACAAAGAAGCTGTCCGCGTAGTGAACAGCTCACCGAGATGGGAACCGGGTAAACAACGTGACCGTGCCGTAAAAGTACAGTTCATCTTCCCCGTTCACTTCCAATTGAGATAATTGATTGAATATGATACAAAGAGGTTGACTATCAATAGCCAGCCTCTTTTTTATGTGTAGAAAATGAGTCAAAAGACAGAAGAGCTGGAAAGAACCGTTGCTGTAGCCGTCATCACCAAAGACCAGACTGAAGCGCAGGTAAACGAATACCTGGACGAACTGGAGTTTCTTGCCATGACCGCAGGGGCCGTTTGTGAGAAAAGGTTTACCCAACGGATGGAACGCGCGAATTCAAAAACTTACATCGGCGCCGGTAAAATAGAAGAAGTAAAGGAATACATTCAGGAAAACGAGATAAAACTGGTGCTCTTTGATGATGAATTGGGCCCTTCGCAACTCAGAAACCTGGAAAGGGAACTGGAAGTCAGAATCTTGGACCGTACGAACCTGATTCTGGATATCTTTGCCCAACGAGCCAAGACCGCCTATGCAAAAACACAGGTTGAACTGGCTCAATACCAGTACCTGCTGCCCCGGCTTACCCGGATGTGGACCCACCTTGAACGGCAACGAGGGGGTATCGGTATGCGGGGACCTGGAGAAAGCCAGATCGAGACGGACCGCCGTATCATTCTGGATAAAATCAGCCGGCTGAAAGAGCAACTCAAAAAAATTGACCGACAGATGGCCTCCCAACGCGGAAACCGGGGTTCAATGGTACGGATTGCTTTGGTGGGCTACACCAACGCAGGAAAAAGTACCTTGATGAACCTGCTGGCAAAAAGCGAGGTATTTGCTGAAAACAAGCTATTTGCAACCTTGGATACCACTGTCCGGAAAGTCGTTATCGAGAATGTTCCTTTTCTGCTTTCGGACACGGTCGGATTTATCCGAAAACTACCCACCCAGCTGGTAGAATCTTTCAAAAGTACCCTGGATGAAGTCCGCGAGGCCGATATTCTGATGCATGTGGTGGATGTATCTCACCCCAATTTTGAGGACCATATCCGAGTAGTCAAGGAAACCTTGAGCGAAATCGGCGCTGCTGACAAACCGGTGTACCTGGTATTCAACAAGATTGATGCTTACCAGTACGTGGAGCAGTCCGAATTTGACTTTGAGGAAAAGAAGCGGGAGAATATCTCGCTGGAGGAAATGAAAAAATCCTGGATTGCCAAGGAAAATACACCTTGCATCTTCATATCTGCACGGCACAAGACCGGAATTGACAAGATGCGGAATGACCTGTACAAAATGGTCGCAGAAATCCACGCAGGACGCTATCCTTTTGACAATTTCCTCTGGTAAAGAAAGGCAAGAAAAAAACGGGTTTAAAGCCCGTTTTTTTGCATGAATGCCAACATCTGTTCCCATGTAAGGGTTGGTTGCTCCAGAAACGAATTATGACCTGTTTCGGGCAATAAAACAAAATGGGAGTGGGGGAGTTGTCCGATCATCTGCTGTCTGGTTTGCTCGGACAGAAAAGCATCCGAATCTCCATGGACAAACAAGACCGGAACAGCGGTATGTGCCAGAAGATCCGTCTGATCTTTACGCTCCATCAATCCTCTGATGGTCGCACAGATACCTTGCGGATCGTGCATATCGCACAACTCGACGGTTTTCAAGATGGCATCTTCCATCTTGCGCAGGTTTGCCGGCGCATACATGTTGGGGATGGAAACAGAAGAAAGGGTCAGCAGCTTCCCTTGTTGGATGCACTCAATCTCACGCAAACGCTCCTGGGCTTTCTGGGGAGCATCAGCATAAGGGTTAGAATTGAGGTGAATCAGCGCCTTGACGCGTTGCGGGTACTGCTCCAGAAAACTCTGGGCAACGTAGCCGCCCATCGAGTGTCCGACCAGCACAACAGCTTCCAGTTGCAACAAATCCAGCACACCGGCAAGCACTTGGGCTGAGAAATCAATGGTATTGATATCCGAATGGGTTCCGGTCAACCCATGTCCGGGTAAATCAATAGCAACGGACCGAAATTCCTTCGGTACCGTTGCTATAAAATCTTCCCAAACATCCAAGGTTTCCAGATAACCATGCAAGAAAACCAATGCGGTCTTGCCTTCTCGGGTATCGGAGATTCTGACAGGAATCCCTTGTGACGTGGCAAAAAACTCCATGGATGTAATCCAGTAGCTTAGTCTTTCAGTTTTGCACAGAGGAATTCACGGTTCAAACGGGCGATGTGAGAGATGGTAATGTTCTTCGGACATTCCATTTCACAAGCTTGGGTGTTGGTACATGCACCGAATCCCAATTCGTCCATCTTGGCAACCATGGCCTTTGCACGGCGTGCGCCCTCTACCTTACCTTGCGGCAGCAAAGCCAGTGAACTTACGCGGGCTGCGACAAACAACATGGCTGAACCGTTCTTACAAGTAGCTACACAAGCACCACAACCTACACAGGAAGCAGCGTCCATACTTTCGTCAGCTGCTGCTTTGGCCACCGGAATGGCATTGGCATCCTGAGCCTGACCGGTATTCACAGAAATGAAACCACCGGCTTGGAGAATCTGGTCAAATGCACCGCGGTTAACCACCAGGTCCTTGATGACCGGGAAACCGGCTGAACGCCAAGGCTCAATGGTAATGGTCTCGCCATCTTTGAATTTACGCATGTGCAATTGGCAAGTGGTGATATCTTCGTCCGGACCGTGTGCACGTCCGTTGATGTACAAAGAGCACATCCCGCAAATACCTTCACGACAGTCATGGTCAAAAGCGATGGGACCTGAGCTGTGGCAGCCTTTGTTCAAGGCTACAGGATCACTTCCTTCCCGAATCAATTGATCATTCAAGATATCCATCATTTCCAGGAAAGAGGTATCAGGAGAAATATTGGACACTTTGTAGGTTTCAAAGTGGCCTTTGTCTTTTGCGTTTTTTTGACGCCAAACTTTCAATGTAAAATTCATAATGAAAATCCTTTAGTCTTTATAGTTACGGGTTGCTACCTGTACAAATTCAAAGTTGAGGGGTTCCTTGTGCAATTCAGGTTCGACGCCTTCACCTTTGTATTCCCATGCGCTGACATACATGTAGTTTTCGTCATCACGCTTGGTTTCACCTTCTTCGGTCTGCATTTCAACACGGAAGTGACCGCCGCAAGATTCGTTACGGTTCAAAGCATCGCGTGCCATCAGTTCACCGATTTCAAAGTAGTCTGCCAGACGGATAGCCTTTTCCAATTCGGTATTGAATTCTTCGTTGGTACCCGGAACATATACGTCTTTCCAGAATTCTTTCTTGAGTTGTTGAATTTCAACGATAGCAGATTCCAAACCGGCTTTTTCGCGGGCCATACCCACCTTGTTCCACATCAGTTGACCCAGTTTTTTGTGATAATAGTCAACAGGTTGGGTACCTTTGATGGCGAACAGTCTGGCAATTTTATCTTTGATGCCTTTTTCCGCTTCAGCAAAAGCAGGGTGGTTGGTATCGGTTTTGGGAACTTGGATCTTGCCTGCCAGGTAATCACCGATGGTGTAGGGCAGAATGAAGTAACCGTCTGCCAGACCTTGCATCAAAGCAGATGCACCCAAGCGGTTTCCACCGTGATCCGAGAAGTTGGCTTCACCAATAGCATACAGACCGGGAACCGTGGTTTGGAGGTTGTAGTCCACCCAAAGACCACCCATGGTGTAGTGGATAGCAGGATAGATCATCATCGGCTCTTCGTACGGGTTCACGTCGGTAATCTTTTCATACATTTGGAAAAGGTTACCATAGCGTTGTTCGATAACATCTCTACCCAGACGTTGGATGGCGGTAGAGAAATCAAGGAATACAGCAAGACCGGTTTCGTTCACACCGAAACCAGCATCACAACGTTCTTTGGCAGCACGTGAAGCTACGTCACGGGGCACCAGGTTACCGAATGCAGGGTAGCGGCGTTCGAGGTAGTAGTCGCGGTCTTCTTCCGGAATCTGAGAAGCTTTTACCTTCTTGGTGCGAAGGCGTTCAACATCTTCTTTCTTCTTGGGAACCCAGATACGTCCGTCATTACGCAAGGATTCGGACATCAAGGTCAGTTTGGATTGTTGGTCACCGTGTACCGGAATACAGGTCGGGTGGATTTGGGCAAAACAGGGGTTTCCGAAGAATGCACCCTTCTTGTAGCATTGCCAAGCAGCAGAACCGTTGCTGTTCATTGCATTGGTTGACAAGAAGAATACGTTCCCGTATCCACCTGAAGCGATTACCACAGCGTGAGCACCGTGACGTTCGAGTTCACCGGTTTCCAGGTTACGGGCGATGATCCCTTTGGCTTCTCCGTCAATCATGACCAGATCCAGCATTTCATGACGGGGGTAAGATTTCACAGAGCCTTTGGCAATCTGACGGTTCAAAGAAGCATAAGCACCGAGGAGCAATTGTTGTCCGGTCTGTCCGCGAGCATAGAAGGTACGGCTTACTTGGGCACCACCGAAAGAACGGTTGTCCAGCAATCCACCATAATCGCGTGCAAAAGGAACACCTTGAGCCACACATTGGTCAATAATCAGGTTGCTGACTTCGGCCAAGCGATATACGTTAGCCTCACGACTTCTGTAATCCCCTCCCTTGATGGTATCATAGAAGAGGCGGTAGATTGAGTCATTGTCGTTCTGGTAGTTTTTCGCAGCATTGATACCACCTTGTGCTGCAATAGAGTGCGCACGACGAGGTGAGTCGCTGATACAGAAGATTTTGACATTGTAACCCAATTCTCCGAGAGCTGCGGCTGCAGAAGCACCACCCAGTCCAGTCCCGATCACAATGATCTCAAGCTTACGCTTGTTGGCCGGGCTAACTACGCGAATATGAGCCTTGTGCTCCGTCCACTTGTCTGCTAAAGGACCTTGTGGAATTTTCGATACTAATTTTTGATCCATACTATTTTTTTTGAAAAAATATTGTCTGTGCTATCTTTGGGGCAAAAATACAAAATAAAACAAACAAAAGGGATAAAAATGAAGTATTTATTTTCGCTTTTAACAAGCCTGCTGCTCTTACAGGGAACCCTTTCTGCCCAAACCTGGAAAAATCTGGTACCCAAACCACATCACACACAAGCCCAAGAAGGCCAATTTGTCCTCCAAAAGGGATTCAACACCTATCTCGGCGCCGAACAATATGCCGGCCAGATGGATTGGCTGCACGAAGAAGCACTGAAGAAACTGTTTGTCTTTCAAGTAAATGAACCCAAGATGATCCTGACCAAACAGGACCTCAACCAGAAAGGCATTTTCCTGCTGCACGATGCACAACTCCAACCCGAATCCTACCGCATTGAAATCACCCCTGACCAAGTGGTACTCACTGCCGGTGACCAGGCCGGGATGTTCTACGCCGTACAGACATTGATCCAAATGCTTCCTGCTGCAATCTACGGGGACAAAAACCTTCAACTGAGGGAATACGGACTGGATTGCGTACTCATTGAAGACCAGCCCTATTACGGCTACCGCGGGCTGATGCTGGACGTTTCCAGAACCTTCTACACAGCCGCACAAGTCAAAGAAATCATCAATTGGATGGCCGCTCATAAACTCAACCGCATGCACTGGCACCTGACCGATGACAACGGCTGGCGGATCGAAATCAAAAAATACCCCCAACTTACAGCGAAAGGTGCCTGGCGTGGGGTAGGAGAGGTTACTCCTCCGGCTTATCACCAAGGCAATGAACGCTACGGCGGCTACTACACCCAACGTGAAATCAAGGACATCGTCCGCTATGCTGCCGAACGCCACATCGAAATTATTCCCGAAATCGACCTGCCCGGTCACAGCCGTTCACTGATCGGCTCCATGCCTCAGATGGCTTGTGAATCCGACAAAGCCTACATCAGCATCAATGGTGAGACCAACAATGTGGTCTGTGTAGGCAACGAAGCCAATTATAAAATCCTGGACAACATCATCAAAGAAGTGGCGGGACTTTTCCCGAGCCAGTACCTCCACATCGGAGGGGACGAAGTGGACCTGACCTCCTGGAACAATTGCCCTCATTGCCAGGAACTGATGAAAGAGAAACAACTGGAAAACAGCCGTCTGCTGTTGAACGAATTTGCCAGCCGCATGGAAGGCATCTTGAAAAAATATGGAAAAACCATGGCCGGATGGGAAGAAATTACCGAAGGGGATGACCATCGGCCCGAAACCATTTTTACCGCATGGCACGGAAAAAAAGAAGTGGAAAAATGCCTGGAGCGCGGTTACAAAGCAGTGATGCAAATGTGTGAATACAACTACTTCGACATGAAATACACCACCGCTGAACGGGGTCACAACTGGGCAGCCATCATTCCGCTTGACAAAGTCTACTCCTTTGATCCGGCAGCCATGTTCCCTGAACAAATGGAAAAAGGTCAGATCATGGGGGTTCAAGCCGGCATGTGGGGAGAACTGCTCGGATATCCGGCCCGCTTTATCGAATACCAGTTGTTCCCGCGTACCTGCGCATTGGCAGAAGTCGGTTGGACTGCTCCGCAATTAAAAGACTACCAAGAATTTGAAGAACGTCTTTATCAGTCCCATTTCTCACGAATGTACCACATGGGGATTGCTTTCCGAGTAGCTCCTCCTCAAGTACGCTATGAAGATGGACTCCTCGAAGTCAAAGCCCCCCATCCCAGCGCTGTTGTACGCTACACCTCAAACGGTTCCGCACCAGTGGCTTCATCCCCGGTTTATCGCGCCACCATTGCTACTGAGTCGCCTGAAAACTATCGTTTTGCCACTTTCTTTGGAGACGAGCTGAGCAGCATCAGTGTCGGTGCATCCAACATTGAACTCTACCACTACCTCCAACCGGCAACGACGATTGAAACCAATATTCCTTTCAAGAAACCGCAGGAACTCCAACAGACACTCACCTGTTACGACTACAACAAGGTAGCACGCACCGACCGTGCCATCCAAGCCGGAGATTACCTGACCTACCGGTTTGATGAACCCGTGGACTGCGGACGCATTACGGTAGAAACCGGCCGTCCAAACATCACCTTCTACGGCGTAACCTACGGCTATGTGGAATACTCAATGGATGGAATAAACTACACCAAAGCCGGTGAATTCGAATACAATACCGTATCCTTCCTGCCACAAGGACCCGTCAAGAGCGTACGCATCGTCATTACCGATGTCAATGACTGGTACATGGCTGAGTTTCAGAATTTGAAAATTGAGTGCAAATAATCCGTAAACTGCTTGGCATTGGTTTCTGCATCCCAATTTTTCTTCCAGACCTGATAAGCGCAGGCAGACAATTCGCTGCGTTTTTCAAAACTTTGCAAGATAAAATCCTCAATATATCCCTTCAAATCATATTCATTGATTTGAGGGGGTATTATTTTTCCACAAGCATCACTCACCAGTTCGGGTGTTCCTCCCACTGCCGTAGCAATTACCGGAATACCAAAAGACATGGCTTCCATGATGGAAACAGGAACCCCTTCGCTGGAACTCACATTGATGAACAGATCCACCGGATACTGATCATAATAATTAAGAATATCAGCACGTTCCTTTCTTCCTGCCAGGATCACTTCCAGATCCGAGTCCTGCAACATCAATACCTGCCGCTGCAACTTGTGCATCATGGACCCCCCTCCAAAATGCGTCCACCGGATCTTATGGAACTTTCCTTCAGTCAATTTGGCTATTTGGATCTTGTCCAATGCTTTGGCAATGAGTTCCACCCGTTTTAACGGCACCACATTCGAGCAGCTTACTATTTCAAAGATTCCCTCACGGTTCATGCGGTTGCGATAGGGGGTGGTGTTCGAAAATCCCAAAGGGAAACACTGGATTTTTTGCGGGTCTATATAAGGATAACGCTCTCTAAGGTAAGCGGCACCAGCCTGGGAAACCGTCACCAGCAGATCTGCCGCAGACAGGTATTCTTTCCGGTAAGGCAGAAAACCCTTCACTTCTTCAAACAAGTCGGATCCGTGCAAACGTACCACGCCTACATAATCCGGCGCCCATCGTTTGATGGCCGGCCACAGCTGGACAGTCTTGTCACCCCAATAAAAATAACAGATTTCCTGTGTTTTATCTGTCTTGTTTACAAAATCACGAGCCGATTTCCACAGACTTCGTTTCAAAAGCCAATAACTGAGGAAAACTTTGGTCTTGGATTTGGAAAGATAAGAGGAGGTACGGAAATACTCTCCCAAAGAAAGAGGTGCCGTATTGAAGAGCCCTTTCCACAACAGCTTCATGCGGTCATTAGGGGAAAAATCCAGCAATGTTTCTCCCAAAACTACCCCTTCCGGCAAAGGACGCAGGGGCCCTTCTTCCCAATGAAGGGGATGAATGACAATTTTTTCAAAATTCTGGGCCAGTACCGGAAGTTCATCCTTCAGAAAAGGCTCACCATATCCATAAGGAAACGTATCAGTGAAGAGTTGTAGTTCCATGTGTGTACAAATTCAAAATAAAGGAATGTGCATCTTCATAATAGTCCATCAAATCTGATTCCACAAGTCTTCCCTGCTGACGGAATTGTTGCATCATCGGTTGGAATGCATCTTGGAGTTGTTGTTCAGCCATCTCCATCTTCTGCATCCATCCCGTTCCTTGATCATTATACAACACATTGAAATTAAAGTATTTTTTTCCATTTCCCCTTTCCATAGGAAAAACAGACTTCTTCGCCTCCAGTGCCAGATCGCAATACGCTGATCTGCCGGTTGCGCCATTCTTAACCACACCTTGCGGAAGAGGAGCGTTGACAAAAAGCGGCAAGGCTACAGCTACCGGAGGATAACCCAACACGGTCCACATCGTTGTCAATGCAGCATTTTCTCCAGGCTTTACACCTTGAATCAAGACAGAAGCCGAAGTACTGCGCCTGGGAATGAAATCCTGATCGATGAACCACCCCTGAGGAGCTGCCTCAGCAGCATCCTTGCGCAGATCAATGCCCAGCAAAGAATGACGGAAACTGCGGCTGATGTTGGAAAATACCCAATGGGGAGTAATTCCCCCTACAAATGCCTTTTCCATCAGCACCTGCTGCGCGGTATGGTAACGCACATAGCCCATTCCTTCATCCGGCCGGCCGGTGTACGAAAAATTGGTGACTGCCAGAAAACCTTCCGGAGCAATTTTCGGGTCGTTCACGTCTATCTTGGTCCATTTTGTATTGTTCACTTCGTAATAGGCAGCTCCACCTTCTGCATCGATCACCCCAAAATTGGCTTCCACACGCATCGGGCGAGGATACTTGTCCAGAAAACGCTCAAAATCCTTCAAGGTTTTGCATTCTCCCAGGGCCTTGTACATCAATTCCCCTTCCTTATCCATTTCCCGGATGTCATCATCCTTGAGGTTGTAGGAAGCGGTATTGACGATGGAAAAACCGACTTCATTCGTTCCTGCCCACACACAACCTCCTTCGCTGGGGCTGTCCACCAAGCCGATAAAACTGTATTTCTTACCGGTGAACTTCTCGATACGGTTATTCAATTCGCCGGTATCCCGGTGTTTGAGCAACATTGGACGGCCGTCTGCCGTCAATTTACCGGTAATGATGGCTGAAGTACAGGCAAGAACTTGGTCCGCTCCCACGAGCATCAGGAGCATCAAACCCATTACCAAGCTATTATAAATCTTACGCATGGCTGTAATAGTATTTAAAATAAGGTTTCTGAATCTGAGGAATTGAAACGGACCAGCCCCAGGTGTTCATAGGCCAGTGCCGTAGCTTCACGTCCGCGGGGGGTGCGTTGCAGAAAACCTTCCTTGATCAGGAAAGGCTCATACACCTCTTCCAAGGTGCCTACATCTTCACCTACCGCTGTGGCAATGGTGCCTACGCCAACCGGTCCCCCCTTGAACTTCTGGATGATGGTGGACAAGATCTTATGGTCAACAGCATCCAAGCCCCGACGGTCAATGTTCAAGGCTTCCAACGCATATTGGGTGATCGGAAGATCAATGTATCCGTTTCCTTTGACTTGGGCAAAATCACGTACCCTGCGCAACAGGGAATTGGCGATACGCGGTGTTCCCCGGCTGCGGCAGGCAATTTCTCGGGCTGCCTGTGTGTCTATGCCGATATTCAGGATGGAGGCACTTCGGACAATGATTTTCTGCAGCACGGCTGTGTCATAATATTCCAAATGGGACTTGATGCCGAAACGGGCACGCAAAGGCGAGGTCAACAGCCCGCTGCGGGTAGTGGCTCCAATCAAGGTAAAAGGATTCAAGGCTATCTGGACCGAACGCGCACCGGGTCCCTTGTCAATCATGATATCAATGGTAAAATCTTCCATCGCAGAATACAAGTATTCTTCCACAATCGGCGAAAGGCGGTGGATTTCATCGATGAACAGCACATCACCTTCTTCCAGCCCGGTGAGCAGACCGGCCAGATCACCCGGCTTGTCCAGCACAGGACCGGATGTAATCTTCATATTCACGCCCATTTCACGGGCCACGATATGGGCCAGGGTGGTTTTTCCCAAGCCGGGAGGGCCGTGCAGCAGCACATGGTCCAAGGATTCCCCTCTTCCTTTCGCCGCCCGCACAAACACAATGAGGTTTTCTATGATCTTATCCTGTCCGCTGAAATCATCAAAGCCTTGGGGACGGATTTTTCCATCCCAATCACTATCTTTGAAATTCCTGGCTTGACGAGGATCAAAATTTTCTTTCTGCATTTCCATACTTGTCCGAATCAACCACAAAAATAATATATTTTAATTTGATATAATAGTATATGATGATGATGTGTTCAAACTGTTGATAAGTTGTAAATATTTTTTTATGAACATTTTATCAACACTTCATCAACATTTTTTAAAATTGTAAGATGTTAAAATTTAATAGAATAGAAAGTTTTAAACATTTTTTTGAATAAAGTTGATAACTTTGTGTTGATAAAATAACTGTTGAAAAACTGAAGATAAATTTTCCAAAACTTTGTGGCTTGAAATTTGGAATGAAAACAAGAATTTCGGATATACGAAAAATCCCATTCTCAAAAAAGAGTTTTCAAAAGTTATCAAGAGTTTTATGAACAGGTTTTATGGACTTATGAACATAAAAAAGAACCCTTATGTTGAAAACTATACCCGATAAAAAAATCACCCACCAAATCACCCGGCACCTGGATCAGGCGGAGTCGTCTGTGCGTATTCTCTGGCGTGGACTGCATGGTTCATCCAGGTCCTTTGCTATGGCTTCTGTCATTCGTGATGGGGTTCACTGGGTCATTTGTGCGGATAAGGACGAAGCCGCCGGGGTAGCCAATGACTTGTACCATCTGGTGAAGGAAGGAGCAGTTTTCTTTTTTCCGTTGTCTGAAAACAAAGGAGTGAAGACAAGGATTCACGATGCTTCTCAAAAAGTGCAGCGGACTGCGGCACTTGGAGCGTTGCATGAGTACATGAAGGGGAAAAGTGAATTTCCTTACCTGATTCTGGTGACCTTTCCCGCTTCCATGCAGGAAACTGTACCGGACCAGGCACAACTTTCCCAGC
This sequence comes from uncultured Rikenellaceae bacterium, assembly GCA_937906485.1. Lineage (GTDB taxonomy): Bacteria > Bacteroidota > Bacteroidia > Bacteroidales > UBA932 > JAGCJX01. The sequence continues at coordinate 4,721 of CALCYB010000107.1, read as the reverse complement.
AGTTGCTTACCCTAAAAAAAGGGGATTGTCTGGGATTTGAAAATTTGAAGACGTTGTTGGCCAGTGCCGGTTTCCAACGTTGTGATTTTGTTTCTCAGCCGGGTGAATTTGCGGTCCGTGGGGGTATAGTGGACCTTTTCTCGTATGGGGATGACAAGGCCTGCCGGGTAGAATTTTTCGGAGAAGAGATAGAATCCCTCAAGATGATGGATGTAAACACACAACGTTCCATCGAGGAAGTACAGAAACTGGATATTTATCCCAACCTCTTCGAAAAGCAACAGACCGGACAGCAGGTCTATCCGCTCTCTTTGGTGGAAACAGGGGCCACGGTCTGGGCCAGAAGGGAACAGTTGTTGGAAGAGGTGCCGGGTATGGAGGATTTCAAGGGGCATGTCATCTGTTTTTCTACCCTTTATGAGGGAGAGGCAGCACAAAGACGTTTTGATGGGGTGTATGATTATCCTACCCATCCCCAACCGGTCTTCAATAAGAACTTTGAATTGTTGGCGGAGAATATACGCACCCATCTGGAAGAAGGTTGGAAGGTGGTCATCTTCAGTGAAAGCAGCCGGCAGATTGAGCGCCTTCGCAGCATTTTGGGCACCTTTGATGTGTATCCTGAATTCAAGGATTACACCATCCAAGGAGGATTTACGGATCCGCAGACCCGGTTGTGTCTGTATACGGACCACCAGATTTTTGAACGTTACCGCCGTGTCCGGTTGAAAAGGACCGTAGAAAGGAGTGAAAGGTTGACCATGGAGGACCTGAACTCCTTTAAATATGGGGACTATGTGGTGCATGTCAATTACGGGGTGTGCCGATATACCGGTCTGGTAAAAAGCAAAGTCAATGGAAAGATGCAGGAGGCGGTCAAGCTGGAATTTCGGGACAATGGGGTTCTGCTGGTGTCCGTCCATAACCTGCACCGAATTTCGCGTTACAAGTCAGCGGATGGAAACCCCCCTAAAATCAGTAAATTGGGATCTTCCCAATGGCAAAAGTTAAAAAACCAGACCAAGGCAAAGGTCAAGGATATGGCTGCCGAACTGATTCGTCTGTATGCCAAAAGACGGCTTTCAGAGGGTTATGCTTTTTCGGGGGATACGTTCATGCAGCACGAATTGGAATCTTCGTTCATGTACGAAGATACACCGGACCAGTACAAAGCGACCCAGGCCATCAAGGAAGATATGGAACAGCCTTATCCGATGGACCGTCTGGTTTGTGGAGATGTGGGATTTGGAAAAACAGAAGTGGCCATCCGGGCCGCTTTCAAGGCTGTGGCGGACAACAAACAGGTGGCAGTGCTGGTGCCGACCACCATTCTGGCCCTGCAGCATTACAATACTTTCAAAGAAAGGCTGAAAGATTTTCCTTGTGAGATTTCATACGTCAGCCGGATGCGGACGGCCGGGGAAATGCGTGAAATAGCGGAGCGGCTGCGTAAAGGTACTCTGGATATCCTTATCGGCACGCATCGTCTGTTGAACAAGGATTTGGTTTTCAAGGATCTGGGACTGCTTATCATTGACGAGGAGCAGAAATTTGGGGTTGCGGCGAAAGAAAAGTTGCGTCAGATGAAAGTGGCGGTGGATACCTTGACCCTGTCGGCGACACCCATTCCCCGTACCTTGCAGTTTTCACTTTTGGGAGCGAGGGATTTGTCCATCATCAATACTCCTCCGCCGAACCGTCTGCCGGTACAGACCGAAATCATTGACTTTGACAAGGACCTGATCCGAGAAATCATCGGCTACGAAGTAGGCAGGGGAGGACAGGTCATCTACGTGCATAACCGGGTGGAAGACATTCTGGAAGTGGAGGAAATTCTGCTGAGGATTGTGCCCGATATCAAGATCTGTGTTGCTCATGGGCAGATGGATCCCCGTGAAATGGAAAAAAGGGTGTTGGATTTTATTGCCGGCGATTATGATTTGTTGCTGGCCACAACCATTGTGGAAAACGGCATTGACATCCCGAACGTCAATACCATCATCATTAACCAGGCCCATTGCTTCGGGCTCAGTGACCTTCATCAGTTGAGGGGTAGGGTAGGCCGATCCAACCGGAAAGCGTTCTGTTACCTGATCGTTCCTCCTGCGACTTCCCTGAGCGATGACGCATTGCGGAGAATCAAGGCCATCGAGGCCTTTTCGGAACTGGGAAGCGGTTTCAACATTGCCATGCAGGATCTGGACATCCGCGGAATGGGTAACATGCTGGGGGCAGAACAGAGCGGCTATATGGCTGAAATGGGCTACGATACCTACCAGCGGATTTTGGCAGAAGCCTTTGAGGAGGTACGCGATGAAGTGATGCCCCAGGAATGGAGGAAGAAGAAAGAGGAAGACGAAGTCTTCTTGAAGGATGCTACGGTGGAGACCGACCTGGAACTGTTCATTCCGGATGAGTACATCAACGTGATGGCCGAAAAGATACGGATTTATCGGGAGATGGATGCCGTCAGCCGGGAAGAGGAATTGGAAAAGATCCTGGATAGTCTGCGCGACAGGTTTGGACCGGTACCGGAACAGGTGGAACAACTTGCCTATGTGGTCCGTCTGCGGCAGGCGGCCCGTGAAAAAGGATTTGAAAAAGTGGTGCTGAAAAACGAGCAGTTAAAAGCTTATTTCATATTTGACCAGCAATCTCCTTATTTCCGGTCCACCGTCTTTCTGGATCTGTTGCAACGCCTTTCAGAAAAGGACAAGAACCGTTATGTGCTCAAGGAAGAAGGTGGGAAACTTTGCTTGAGTGTGGACGCTGTCAGAACGGTCAAAGGAGCTTACAACGTAATTCATAAATTGTGATGAAGAAACATTTGATTGTGGATGTAGGCAACACCTGCACCAAGATGGCCTATGTCCGGTCCGGTAAATTGGAAACCATCCACCGGTGCAGTGGCGAAGAAACCGAATCGCGGGTCCTGGAGATGCTCCGGAAGGAGGATGTGGATACCGTGGTGCTTTCTTCTGTCAAGGCAGTGAGGCCGGATTGGGAAGAGACACTCAAGGGTGCCAGCCGGAAATACGTGCGTTTTGACAGTTTGACCCCGACCAACCTGGTTAACGGCTATGCTACGCCCCAAACCTTGGGAGCCGACCGCCTGGCTGCTGCCGTGGGAGCCAGGGTGCTGTTTCCGGACCAACCCTTGCTCATCATTGATTTCGGTACTGCCATTACCATGGACAGGGTCAGTAGGGAAGGGGTTTTTGAAGGTGGTAACATTTCCTTGGGACTCAAGACCCGTTTTCGCGCCTTGCACGAATATACCGGCAAATTGCCTTTGCTGGACCCCCCGGTATCGGTCAGTGAGATTGGCCATTCCACGCAGACAGCGATTGAAAACGGGGTTGTTTTAGGCATAATCTTTGAGGTAGAAGGTTATTTAAGGAGATTTCCGGAGTACATCCCAATTTTTACCGGTGGGGATGCATTTTATTTTGCTGAAAAGTTGAAAACTCCCATATTTGCAGTTTATAATTTAGTTTTGAAAAATCAAAAAAATGTATTAGACTCAATGAGAAGTAATTATACCATAAAAACACTTTCAAAAGGTGTAGAAGATAGCTATAAACTGAACAATTATATATTGATACATGGACTAGGACATGGAGTTGGACTGGATATACATGAAATGCCTAATATAAATTCAAGAAATGAAAGCTTTTTAAAAGAAAATATGGTAGTTACAGATGAACCAGGAATTTATTTGCCAGGAAGATATGGAATTAGAATAGAAGACACTGTTTTGATAACAAAAACAGATTGTATACCACTTACAAAATCTGAAAAAGGATATGTAGTGATTTAGGGACAGTCCCCATTGAGGCAAAATGTCGCAAAGGGGACACATTTATTTTCGATTCGAAACTTGCTTAAATTTTGGAAATAGTATATAATATAATTTATATTTAAAAACAAAACGTACATAATAAAGGAGAAAAAACATGAGAACATCAAAAAAGCTGGTAGCTGCTGTTATTTGCTTGCTTCTGTTGATTTCCGCAACAGAATCGGTTGAGGTGCAAACAATTTCCTTGACCTGTGCTCCGGTAAATTCCGGATTCACCGACCAGACAAGCGATGCAACGGCAGTAACTATGGGTGCTGCCATTGAAGTACCCGATAAGTAATCGTAGCCGCCGTCAACTGAGAGGCTGTAAACGCTGTCACCCGGAGCTGCAATATCAACTCTTTCGCCTACATTTGTATATGAAGACTGCACGAAGCGACTGTTTTCTCTGAAGCCGACACTTGCCACAACAATAATTCTGCTGACGATATCCTCAGGCGAAACATTGTTTGAACCCGTGAAAACATTATCCTCATTAATTATCGTAAAGCATCCGTTATTGGCAGCATCAACGGGATTTCCGTTAATATCACCGTTGCCTGCCGACTGAACAACCACAAAATCATAGCCCTTTGCGAGAAGCGAGCCCATCATATAAGAATATGCTGCAGGAGTAATAAGTCTTTCAAAAATAGTCGAGGAATTGCTGAATTTTGAAGCTGATGTTCCGAGTGAAAGATTAACTACCTTTGCACCTGCTTCAACAACCCTTGAAAAGCCGAAATAAATCTCAAGATCGGGAATCCAGAGTTGAGGAAATTCAGGATCCCAGTCAACACATATTAAGTCGGAATTTTCGCATATTCCCGCAATACCCGCACCGTTGTGGTGTGCACCAATGATGCCGGCAACATGGCAG
>CALCYB010000106.1 GCA_937906485.1 uncultured Rikenellaceae bacterium | reverse complement strand
CATCCCGGTACGGGTATTTGGGGAAGTGCGCTGGAAAAACTACCAGACCATCGAACCCAACTACTACCATGATTTGAACCTGCAGTTGCCGCAACTCTACTATGTGGACTACCAGGATCCGAAGACCCGGGCCTTTGTCAAGGAATACACCGAGACCTTTGGCACGGAACCCACTCCGTATGCCTTCCAAGGTTATGACATTGCCTGCTACTTTCTGAAGATGCTCCACCTGTACGGATGGACATTCCCGGTCCACGTCTCCCAAACAGAAACGGAGCTCATCCAATCAGGCGTTCAATTTGTACCTGTTCAGACAAACTCCGGATTCAAAAATATCAAAGGAAGAACGATCAGTTACGAGGACAATTGGCGGATAACGTATTAAACAGTTCAGTACACTCCGCTCCCAACTGGTCAAAGTCGATGCACTTTCTATCGAACGGAACCTGAGTCAAGGTTTCAAAACGGTAGAAAGTGTTTTCTTCTTGGACAAGGTCCTCTTCTACGGCAAGCACATTTTCCAGACGGATACCGTAACGGCCGGTCAGGTAGATGGCCGGTTCATTGGACAGCACATTCCCCGGTTCCAGGGCCACCGGATTTTCTTCCATGCGTATACTTTGGGGGCCTTCGTGTACGCACAGGTAATGGCCGATACCATGACTGGTCCCGTGCAGGTAAGCATGTCCGCGCTTGAACACCTCGCCCCGAGCCAGGATATCAAGGCTGGCTCCACGGGTGCCTTTCAGAAAACGGGCAGCTGACAATTGCAGCATACCTTTCAAGACGGCTGTATAATCGGCTTTCTCTTCGGGGGTCGGTTCTCCGGTATGGATGGTGCGGGTCGTATCGGTGGTTCCGTACCAATAATGTGCGCCTGTATCCATCAGCAGAAAACCGCCACGGGTAATCGGTGCTGCTTCTTCAGGAGTAGCACAATGGTAATGCGGCATGGCGCCATGAGGGCCGAAAGCAATGATCGGAGCAAAACTTTCCCCTCGATAATCGGGGGACTCCTTGCGGAAAGCAATCAGCTGCTGAGCCACCGTGTACTCGGTCAACTGACCGCCGTCGATTTCCTGTTCAATCCAGTCCAGCAACTTCTTCCAGGCCTTGGCATCTTCCTCAAACGCCTTGCGGAAACCGGCCAGCTCGACCTCGTTCTTGACTGCTTTCATCCGGGCCAGGGTACCTCCCGTTTCGGGATCCCCCATCACCACCGGAATCATCGGTCGGTCCGGAATGTTTTCCAAGGCGGCCTGGAAATGCAATTCACAGATCCGGTTGCCCGAGAACATCCGCACACAGCGCTGCGGTATGCTGCGCAGGTAATGGACAAAATCCGTATAAGGATGGATTTCCACCTGCTCTTGAATCAAGTGACGATGGACCTCCTCCCCGATGGCAGCCGGATCGGCGAACAACAACAGACGGTCCGCAGTCAGGGCTGCATAAGAAAGGGGAATCGGGTTGTAGGGAATATCCGTACCGCGGAGGTTGCACAACCAGGCCACCTCGTCACATGCGGTAATCAGATAGACATAGGGCAGGCCTTGATCCAGCCGTTTGCGCAGACGCTCGCATTTGGAACGGACAGACTCTCCGGTAATTGATTCGGGCAGAGCAATGATGGGGTGGAATTCCAGCGCGGGGCGGCCTTTCCAGACGTGGTCAAAAAGCCCATCCACCGCCACAACCGTACCTGCCGGCATGGATTCTTCCAGCGCAACATACTCGGTATGGGGATAAAGTTCGGCATCCAACACCACCGTATCCTCGTCGGCCAACTGGTCACGCAACCATTGGGCTACGGTCGGTGTTCCCGGCATCTTCAAACGCATCAGTTCAATGCCGGTCCCCTCCAACTCCTTTTCCGCCTGTTCAAAATATCGGGAATCGGTCCACAAGGCTGCGGCCTGTAAGGTCACCGCCAGGGTACCTGCACTACCGGTAAATCCGCTTAGCCATTGGCGACATGCATAATGCGACGGCAGGTACTCCCCGGAATGGGGGTCTGCCGTCGGCACTACAGTCGCTTCGTATGATTCGCTGCGCAGGTAATCGCGCAGACGCAACAAAGCATCAGGGGTATTCATATTAACGGGCCAACATCTTTTGAGGATCCAGGTTTTCCTTCTCGATGTCCTTGAAGTAGTTGAACGTACCTACTTTCAGTTCAACCGTAGCGGCTTCGTCACAAACAATGATTCCTTTCGGGTGCATCTGCAGGATGCTGATGGTCCAGTTGTGGTTCACCGCACCTTCCACTGCATGGTACAAGGCACGAGCCTTGTTGTGGCCATTGACCAGAATCATCACTTCTTTGGCATCCATTACAGTACCCACACCTACAGTCAAGGCCCTGCGGGGTACGAGGTTAACATCGTTGTTGAAGAAACGGGAGTTGGCAATGATGGTATCAGTGGTCAGACTCTTGACACGGGTACGGGAAGTCAGCGAAGAACAAGGTTCGTTGAACGCAATGTGACCGTCAGGACCGATACCGCCCATGAACAGGTCAATACCGCCATAAGAGCGGATCTTTTCTTCGTAACGGATGCATTCGGCCTCAGGATCAGCTGCATTGCCGTCCAGAATGTTCACATTTTCCGGTTTGATGTCCACGTGATTGAAGAAGTTGGTCCACATAAAAGAATGATAGCTTTCGGGATGGTCTTCGGGCAGTCCCATGTATTCGTCCATATTGAAGGTCACTACATTGGCAAAAGAGACCAGACCTTCCTTGTGCAGACGGATAAGTTCCCGGTATGTACCAAGGGGTGTAGAACCTGTTGGAAGTCCCAACACGAACGGACGTTCCGGAGTCGGAGCGAATTTGTTGATTTTGTTCACGATGTACGCAGCTGCCCACTCTGACAATTGCGAATAGTTGCGATTGATAATCAGTCTCATATCTTCTTGTTTTGTTTAATTAATTCTCGTGCGTTTGCCAGAGAGGCCGGCGTCAGCTCGGCACCGCTCAACATTCTGGCAATTTCTTCGACCCGTTCCTGTTCAGACAACAGACGCAAACGGGTATGGGCCTGTCTGTTGCTGTCAAATTCTTTGTAGACCAGAAAATGCGATCCGCTCTTGCTGGCAATCTGTGGCAGGTGGGTAATGGCAAACAACTGCATGGAGCCTCCCATCTTCCCGATCAGCTGTCCCATCCGGTCGGCAGCACGGCCGGAAACCCCTGTATCAATCTCATCAAAGATTAAGGTGGGCATGGCTTCGTGTTCGGCCATCATGGCCTTGAGCACCAACATGACCCGGGACAATTCCCCACCCGAGGCCACTTTGGCAATGTCCGCCGGTTCATCCCCATTGGCTGAGAAAAGAAACGTAAAAGCGTCCTTTCCTTGTTCTGTACATTGGTCCAGCAGATGATGTACGATGTCAAAACGGGCATAGGGCATTTCCAGGTCCCGGATCTGCTGCTGCAACTGGGCTGCCAACTGGGGCAAGACGGCACAACGGGCCTGTGTCAGGGCTGCGGCCTGGGATTCTACCTGCTCATGGAGCTGGGCGACCTGCTGCTGCAGGGTCTCCAGCCGCAACTGCGCGTCCGAGATATCGGCCAGCGACTGGTCCAGCGAATCCCGCAACCGGATCAGTTCCTCAACCGTTGAACACTGATAACGTTTGAGCAGACCGTACAATTCTCCCAGACGCTCGTCCACCTGCTGCAAACGCTCCGGTGAGACTTCCACGGCATCTGCGGCCCTACGGATCTCCTGTTCCACATCATCCAGCTCAATGCGGCAGGAATGCAGGCGTTGGGCCAATGCTTCGATCTGCGGCAGGTAGCGGGCACAACGTTCCAGTTGATGTACCGCCTCTTTCAACGACTGGGACAAAGGCTGCTGCTCCAGCTCAAAAGCAGATCCCGCCTGGGCCAGACCGGCCATCAGGTCCTCCGCATGAGCCAATCGGCGCTGCTCCTCCTCCAATTCTTCCAATTCACCGGGGCGGAGACGGGCCTGGTCCAATTGCTGGAACTGGAACTCACGATAATCCTGTTCCTGCTGCAAGCGTTGCAGCCGTTCTTGGGTCTGGCGGTAGGATTCCCGGAGCGTCCTCTCTTCGGAAAACAGACGTCGGTACTCCTCCAACAGCGGTCCTACATGGGCAAAGCAATCCACAGCCGACAATTGGAAACGGGGATCTGCCAGACGAAGGTGTTGATGTTGCGCGTGGATATCGATACGTGCCTGACCTTCCTGGGCCAACTGGGCCAATATGACCGGCTCATCGTTCAGAAAAGAACGCGAACGTCCGGAAGGTGCCACAACACGTCGCAGAATCGTATCATCCGAGAACTCGGCTTCCACCACGCAATTCTTTTGAGGCAAGCGCAAGACGGCCGGATCGGCTTTCTCTCCCAACAATAACGACATTGCCCCCAACAGAATGGACTTCCCGGCACCCGTCTCACCAGAAAGGATGATCAACCCTTCCGGGAAATCGATTTCCAGGTCCTCGATCAGGGCATAGTTCTGTATGGTCAGTCTTTGCAGCATACAAATTCCTCAATCCGGCTGACAATATCACCAGCCACCTCTTTCTTGGATTTCAAATCTCCGGTAACCTTCGTTCCGTCGCGAGAAATGAGGGTCACCCGATTGGTATCCGTAGCAAAACCGGCACCCGGATCTTCCAATGAATTCATCACAATCAGATCCAGATTCTTCCGCTTGAGCTTATCAATGGCATTGCTGATGGCATCGTCCGTTTCCAACGCAAAGCCGACGGTATATGTTCCCTCACGCTTGATCCGTCCGATGGCGGCAGCAATGTCCTGCGTCGGAACCAGATCCAAAGCATAAGGGCCTTTCTTTTCACGTTTGATCTTACGGTCCTGACGTTGGGCCGGGGTATAATCTGCAACCGCGGCACACAGCACGGTCACATCAGCTCCACATTGGTAGCATTCCAGGGTCTTTTCGGCCATTTCTCCCGCAGACACCACCGGATAAACGGTAATGTTCGGTGACTGGGCTTTCACACTGACCGGACCACTGACCACCTCCACCCGGGCTCCCCGGTCCGCAAAAACTTCGGCCAAGGCATATGCCATCTTGCCGGTGGAATGGTTGGTGATGTAACGCACCGGATCAATTTCCTCACGGGTCGGACCTGCGGTAATCAATACCCGCTTTCCGGTCCAGGGACCATCTTTTGCGAACAAGGCCTTCACGGCATGCAAGATGCCCTCCGGCTCCTCCATGCGGCCTTTTCCGACCAGACCACTGGCCAACTCGCCTGACTCGGGCTCAATGACAGCCACTCCCCGGCTACGGAGAATATCCAGATTGATCTGGGTTGCGGTGTGGGCATACATATCCAAATCCATGGCAGGAGCGACAGCCACAGGACATTTCGCAGAAAGATAAGTGGTCAGCAGAAGGTTGTCTGCCACGCCCGTGGCCATCTTGGCCAGGGTATTGGCCGTGGCAGGAGCAATCAAGTACAGATCTGCCCACAAACCGATGGACACATGACTGTTCCAATCCCCGTTTTCCGGATTATAGAACTCCACCAGAATGGGATTTTTGGACAACGTAGCCATGGTTAGCGGGGTAATGAACTGCTTGGCCATTTCGGTCATCAGCACTTTTACCTCTGCCCCCTCTTTAACGAGCAAACGGACCAACGTTGCCGCTTTGTATGCTGCAATGCTGCCCGTTACACCCAATACGATGTGTTTGCCTTTCAACATGACTATTCCTCAACTTTACGAGAATAAATCTCGCCGTTTTGGAATTCGGCCACAGCGACCAGAGTCGGTTTGGGCAAACGTTCGTAATGTTTTGAAATTTCAATCTGCTCGCGGTTTTCAAACGTTTCTTCGAACGTATCCGCGTAGGATGAAAACTCTTCCAACTTCTGATTCAATTCCTGCTTTACAGCGGCTGCGATCTGATTGGAACGCTTGGCCATAATCATCGTTGACTCGTAAATGTTTCCGGTCACTTTTGCCAAATCCACCAGGTCCCGTGTCACGGTATCGTTGGCTACTTCTTTTCTATCCATATTGTATTATTGGGTTAATGATTGTTTATTTTATTATTTTCTGCACCTTTTCAAACAGGGCATCCAGTTCCGGACGATAGTCTGACTCGGGATACTCCGCAACAAAACTGTAGTAATCATCCACAAAGATTATGTAGCGTTCCTTCTGTTTGGCGGTCACACTGTTCAACGCATATTTGTAGGCAGCCATCGCCGTGTAGTAACGGATGTCTTCCCGATACAAGTTCTCCGCGTCATTCTTCAATACATTCTTCAGTGCATAGTGGGCCGCCTTGTATTCCTCAATGGTGTAATACAGTTTGGCCGCCTCGTAATCCTTGCGGTCCATCCGTTCTTTCAGATCCTCGATCATCGCCTCACACTCGGCACGGTACGCCGAATTCGGATGTTCATACAAGTATTGGTAAATCACATTCAAGGCCTTGATGGACGGCGTCTGGTCCAGTTCATAACGGAGCGTCTGACGGTACAGACAGTCGATCCGCAGGAATTGGGCCCGTTCAATAAACGGACTCAAGGGAAAGACATTGATAAAGCCCTCGAAAGCCGGCTCAGCCGAATAGATGTCCCCATACTCGTAATGTGACAATGCCGTATAGAACTGCACCGTGTCGTCCTGCGGCGTACCGCTGGTCGCCAGTTTCAGGTTCTCGAACATTCGGGCAGATTTCGCATACTTCCCTGCCTCAAACAACTCAAATGCCGTCTTATACTTCAAAGGCACATCATCCCCGGAAAGAATCAGTTCAAACTGGCTTTTACAACCGGTCAGACCGACCAATCCCAGGAGCAAAAAGAAAACAACGGATCGTTTATGCATAATCTTACAGACTCTTCAAAAAGCGTTCCACATCCAACGCGGCCCGGCAGCCGGAAGCAGCAGCATTGATGGCCTGACGGTAGTGTGGATCTTGAACATCACCGGCTGCAAACACACCCGGAACATTGGTTGCAGAAGAAACGCCATCCGTAATGATATAGCCTTCGTCGTTGGTTTTCACCCAAGGTTGAACCAGTTCAGAATTCGGATGGTGACCGATTGCCAGGAAGAATCCATCAATCGGTTTCTCAATGATCTCTCCGGATTTATGCAACAGACGCATACCATTCACGCCCATTTCATCCCCCAACAACTCCTGCGTATTGCATTCCCACAACACTTCAATGTTCGGAGTAGCAAATACACGTTCCTGCATTGCCTTTGAAGCGCGAAGCACATTGCGTCGCACAATCATATATACCTTCTGGCAAAGGCCAGCCAGGTAAGTTACCTCTTCGCAAGCGGTATCACCGCCACCCACGACAGCCACAGTCTTGCCACGGTAGAAGAATCCGTCACAAGTGGCACAAGCCGAAACACCTTGTCCTTTGTATTTTTCCTCGGATTCCAATCCCAGGTACTTAGCCGTAGCACCCGTAGAAATAATCAGGGCATCCGCCAGAATTTCCTTGCTTTCATCAATGGTTACACGGAAAGGACGTTGATCCAGATTAACGGAAGTAGCCACGCCCCAACGCACATCGGCACCCAAGCGCACGGCTTGTTGTTTCATCCGGTCCATCAGTTCGTTGCCGGTAATTCCTTCAGGGAAACCAGGGAAATTCTCAATTTCGGTAGTAGTCGTCAGTTGACCGCCGGGTTGAAGACCTTCGTACAACACCGGAGCCAGGTTGGCTCTTGAAGCATAAATGGCAGCCGTATATCCCGCAGGACCGCTACCGATAATCAGACACTTTACAGATTCTGCACTCATTGTTTTATGTATTTCTATTTGCTATATGTATTTGCTATATGTATTTGCTATGTGTTTTTCTATATGTATTTACTATGCGTTTTGCTATATCTTTTGCTATGTGTTTTTGTTATATGTTTTACTATATGTTGCTGCTGTGCGTATTTGCTTCGTGTTTGTGTTTCAACAAATTCATACACTATCAACTCGCAAAGATAGATATTTATTTCGAATAAAGCACAGGAACAAATACGACCATACCAAAATAATTGACATCAACCATCGGGCCAGCAGCAAGATCCACCCCACAGCCCCTATCGAAGAAAAAAGCAGCAAATCCTCCAAATTACTATGAGAAACCCCGATATGCAAATTCAACAAATTGATATCATGCCGGGACAAGCCACCCCGCTCCACTTCCTCCAGCATCACTGCTCCCCCATATGCCAACCCCAATGTATTAGCAACAATCCACAAAAACGAACAACGGTCAGGCAATCCAAACAAAGTCATCAACGGGCGGAAAGCCCGAGAAAGCCACTGCGTCACCCCAAACTCAGCCAATACCCGCTGCAAGAAATTCAGTCCAAATATCAAAGCAATCATCTTCAACGCCAAGCCCAGCGCAGACTTCAACCAGTCCAAAAACGCAGTCCCAAATGACGTAGCTGCGGCTGCTATAGTTGTGGCTGCAGGGGATAATGCTACGGGAGCGACAGAGGGAGCTGTTGCGGGAGCGGCTGCGGTTGCAGCTGCTACGGGAGATGCTGCCGAACCGGCCGCAGAAGATATTGCCGAACCAGTTGCGGAAGATATTGCCGAACCAGCTGCGGAAGATATTGCCGAACCGACTGTGGAAGATATTGCCGAACCGACTGCGGAGAAGGAGGCTGTTGGTAGACTGGCTGTTCCGGAAATTGTTTCCGTCGACATTTGTTCTACTCTAAGTCCCCCATTATCCGAAGGCAAGACCTGATGCAGACACCACGCCAGCAACAGACCGCTGAGCGTCCTGACAATCACCATTACCCACCATGGCGTTCCGGTTTTGTGCTGAATTCCAGTCTCCACAAACATATTGTGAGAACAGAGCACCAACACTCCCATAATCGTCATGGCCCGAGGTCCCAAATCCAAAGTCACGGCTACAGCAATCGCCGAATAGACATTCACAAAATATCCTGACACATAGGCCAACGACGCCTCTCCAGGGAGACCGATCCACGCAAAAAGCGGATGCAAAGCCTTTGAAATCACCGGCAACCACTGCACATAATCCAACAGAAACACCACAAAAGAAACACATAAAGTAAGCCGGAGCATCCACCAGCAAGTCTTTGCAGTTGAAGGTATGATGGATTTAAAAACCGAGAACAAGCGCTTGATCATGGATGAATAATTGAGTAATCAGCGCAAAGATACAACAAAAACAGCCGTATCCACAAAGATACAAGCACAACACAAAAGCACAGAAGCAGGTCTACTTGCAAGAAAACATCCGATAGTCTTCCCTATATTGCACCACGGTAGCATGCCCCCTCATCACAGAGTCGGGCAGACAAATCAACCCCAGAAGCCGTTCCGACCAACCAACATCCTGCAACACCCGACCACAAGGCAAACAAGCCACGAGGTTGGGCAGGAAAATCCGCCCCGGAGTGCGTTCTGAGCAACCAACCCCTTGTTTCGGCAGGGGGTTGGGC
>CALCYB010000105.1 GCA_937906485.1 uncultured Rikenellaceae bacterium | reverse complement strand
CCCGAAACTGCAGCAATGGATCGAGGCAGAAGAAGACAGCACCGCGCAGTTGCTTTTTGTTCAAACTGCCTTTGATCACTACGCCTCTTCCCCCATCATGGGCTACGAACAGTTGGCCTTGCTGCTGGCCGACCAATACTTGCTCAACGGTCGATTTTTGCTCTCCGAAGAAGAAGAGTTCCAGGTGCTTTGGTACACCCAGATCACACGTCCCAATCGGCTGGGCGCCACAGCCCCAGACTTGTTGTTTTCGGATCCCTTGGGCTACCCGGTCCAATTGAACCGTCTTCCGGGAGATTACCTGGTACTTCTGTTTGTGGATGACCAATGTCCGGTCTGCCAACAGGAATACAAAACGCTGGCACAGTGGCTGGAACAATGGATGACCCGGCCGACCTGCGAATTGTCTCTGGTCCGCTGCTATGTTGGAGATGACCGGGAACGCTGGTCCGACTACATCGCCAGTCACCCGCTCGTACAGTCCGACTCACTGACCGTCTGGGAAGCATGGGACCCGGATTTCAACACGGGTTTTCAAATCCAATATGGGGTAGTATCTACCCCGAAGATGTTCCTGATCAATGCCCAGGACATCATCGTTGGCAGAAACCTGCGGACGGAGCAACTGGCCCAGCTGATGAACCATCTGACCAATCCCCACTACCGGCAGGAACAATTGAACGCCTTCTTTGACCAGATTTTTGAACTGGCGGTAACGCCTTCCGGCTACCGGCAGGAAGGAGACTCGTTGCTGGTCCAATATACCATTGACCGGGTTTATGAAATGAACCGGACGGATACTACGCAATTCAAGGAAGTCTTTCTGGAACTGTACCAGTACCTGAAGCAGCACAAGGAGTATGTCCTGCAAGAAGGAGCCGTCTATCTTGGAGAGAAATACATGACCGGCATGCCGGCCTATTGGTCATCCGAGTTGTTGGAAGAAGTGGCTTTTGCCGGGAAAATGTTCCGTAGAAATCCATTGGGCAAGACAGCAAGTGATCTGAAACTGTCGACCTTGAACGGATCAGCCTACCGTATTTCCGACAGTCCTGCCCCCTACACGGTGCTCTACTTTTACAAGACCGACTGCGC
>CALCYB010000104.1 GCA_937906485.1 uncultured Rikenellaceae bacterium | reverse complement strand
TTATTGGTATTCAGCAAACTACAATTTTAATAAAATTTCATTTGTCAGAGGTTTTTTTAGTTCTTCTTCGTAACTTGCGAGAGAAATAACTCAAAAACCAAGATAAAATGAAACGACTTTCTCTCTTTCTTATTGCCTTTATAGGTGTCATGTTGTTGTTTTCCTCTAAAGCTTTCTCGCGGGGAGGAAATGTCATTGATATTCCCATCACAGAAAAAGGGGATACTTTACAGCGCCCTAATCGGTGCCCCGATTTTAATACTTGAAGGAATTCTCCCGGCTATTACACCATCACCATCTATACTGAAGATGACCGGGTATTCTGGGGAGAATTTTGGATAAGCTTATAACTGATTAACAATATAAAACACATTCATATGAAGAAAAGATTTACCGACCTATTCCTACTCTTATTGATCTCTGCTATGCTATTGCCGGTTGCCTGCTGTGAAAAGGAAACTCCGCCGGAACCCCCTGTTCCTGATGAAGATTTGTCTCAATTGACCTTAAGTGGAGAACAGATTACTGCGGATAGCCTCTCTGTGTTTGTCCGATTTGCGGGAGGGTCAACGACAAAAACTGTGGAATGTGCCTTTGTTCCGTATATTGAAACAATGGAGGAAGGTTTTGTGTTTGACATGGATGAATGTGAAACAATAACTACAGTGCCTGTATCGGAGCATGCAATACAATTGAAAACACCCAGCACCGGGAGCTTTATGTTATATGCGCGACCTGTTTCAGAATATGGCCGAAAAGGGGAAACGATAGCGTTCCCTGTAATCTGCGGATATGGTGGGATAGAAATTCTTTCCTATAATTGTGTTTATCTGGAGTATCGGGTTCGTATATTTAATCCGAGCAAATGTGACAAGGTGTCAGTTGTATGGATTGAACCCGAGTCTGATTCGGGAAAAGAAATGGAAGATAAGGTAAAAAGGCACTTGAAGCGAGGAACACCACTCTCTGATGGTGAAACTGGGAAAATGCTGTTGTATAAACTTACAGCGGATACTAAGTATATAGTAGGGGTCGCGATGCTCGACAAAAACCAGGAGTATCAAAGCAGTTATACCTTCGAGCTGGAAACCCCAGAATACGACAGTCTCGAATTGCCCGGTCCGTTATCGGTTAGTATAGATACGGTCAAAACAGATGGTTTTACTTTTACTATGGAATGGGGAGATTATACAGAGATAGTAGCAATAGTGATTGCGCGCAGGTCTGAATCAGATGAAGAGTATAGTGTGTCGGATCTGGAAGAGAAGGTGTGGTATTACTTAACAGTCCCGTGGGGTGACGGTATTGTGACTTATTCTCCTTTTCTGGCAGAAGGAACCTATACTGAGGATGTATGGTTTGAGAAAGGCTGGAACGACTATTTCATCTTTGTGCCGATGAATGCAAATGGATTTGTTGGTCGAGGCCAGTTTGTATACCATGTCTTAACCAGTCCTGATCAATAGTCTATTTATGCTAAAAAATGACGTCTCTAATGCAACGAATTGCCAAGAAAATGCATCTAATAAATAAACTATAAAATTATTCGCCTATGAAAGCTTTACTCAGAACGTTTATCGTAAGCCTCTTGTTGGTTGTTGGTTCCGCCACCCAAGGACGGGCTCAGTTTCGGACTACCTACCCGGCATCGGATCCTGCTTATACGACTCCTTCACTCGAACTCCCGGCGATGACGACATCGCAGCAGAGCCTCCCGTATGCTGGCAATCATTTGATGGATGCCGGCAAGTCAATGACCTTTGTGGGGGCAGCTTCCTTATTCAGTATGGCCTGGTTCTGGTCTACCCTGGCTACTGATGAGATGTTTGGGATACTTTGGGGAGATTTTGATATTACCCCCATGGAAACTATTGATAAATATGCTGGTGGTGTGGCCATTGCGAGCGGTATTGCACTGTTGACGGGTATACCGATGTGGATCATTGGCAAATCCCGCCAGAGTAATCCTGACGGGTATCAGTATTTGGGTACACCGAAAGGCTTCGGTATGCGCGTAGATGTGACAGGCTCCCTGGCACCCGTAATGGGGGTTGATTTTGTAGCCGGCTACCATTATAATCCGCATTTCTTTTTAGGGCTTGGTGTCGGTCAACGCTTTTTGAAGGGCTACATTGTTCCAGTCTATGCCGATCTTAGGATGACGCTTGTGGACAAACGGGTTTCTCCATATGTCGGTGTTGACCTGGGTGGAGCCTACTATCAGACTGTGGATCATATCAATCCCTTCCTTGGACTAAATGCAGGAGTTCGTATTCGCAACAAGGAGAAAGATCGGAGTCGTGGAGACTGGTGGATTGCTGCTGTGTATGAATTCTCTGATGTCTACGGCCGGAATGCCGGACTGCGGGTGGGGTACTCGTTTTAGGGGATTCCGATTTTAACACAAGAAAAAAGATGGCCCGGTCTTCACTGACCGAGCCATCTTTTCTTTCACTCAAGAAGCAGACTACATCATACCCATTCCCGGTGCACCACCCATCGGAGGCATCGCCGGTGTTTCTTCTTTCTTGTCTGCCAAAACACATTCTGTTGTCAAGAACATACCGGCAACCGATGCGGCATTTTCCAAAGCAACACGAGCAACTTTGGTCGGGTCAATGACTCCGGCTGCCAGAAGTTGTTCATAACGGTCTGCCCGGGCGTTGTAACCAAAATCGCCTTGTCCTTCGCGCACCTTCTGAACAACAACACTTCCCTCTACGCCGGCATTGGCAACAATCGTACGCAACGGAGATTCAATGGCCTTTGCAATGATATTGATACCGGTTTGCTCGTCTTCGTTCTCAGCTTTAACCGCCTTCAGGCAATCAATGGCACGGATGAAGGCAACACCACCACCGGGAACGATTCCTTCTTCTACAGCGGCACGAGTAGCGTTCAGTGCATCTTCCACGCGGTCTTTCTTTTCTTTCATTTCTACTTCGGAAGCAGCACCCACATACAACACGGCAACACCACCAGCGAGTTTTGCCAGACGTTCCTGAAGTTTTTCACGGTCAT
Organism: uncultured Rikenellaceae bacterium; assembly: GCA_937906485.1. GTDB lineage: Bacteria > Bacteroidota > Bacteroidia > Bacteroidales > UBA932 > JAGCJX01. The sequence goes on along the minus strand of CALCYB010000104.1, from coordinate 5,063 downwards.
AATCGGAAGTTGTGGTCTCGATCTGTTTGCGGATTTGTGCCACTCTGTCAGCAATGGCATCTTTGTCTCCAGCACCATTTACCAGGGTGGTATTTTCTTTGTCGATGGTTACTTTTTCTGCAAGACCCAACATGTCAGGGGTAGCATTTTCCAAAGTAAAACCACGTTCTTCTGAAATGACTACCGCTCCGGTAAGGGTTGCGATATCCTGCAACATTTCTTTACGACGGTCGCCAAAGCCGGGAGCTTTCACAGCAGCAATCTTCAGGGTACCACGAAGACGGTTTACTACCAAGGTTGTCAATGCTTCACCTTCCACATCTTCTGCGATGATCAACAAGGACTTGCCTTCGCGAGCGATGGGCTCCAGGATCGGAAGCAGGTCTTTCATTGCAGAGATCTTCTTGTCCGTTACCAAAATTCTGGGACTGTCCAGAACTGTTTCCATTTTATCCGGGTTGGTCATGAAATAGGGAGAAATATAACCCCGGTCAAATTGCATACCTTCCACCACTTTCACTTCGGTTTGGGTACCTTTGGCTTCTTCAACGGTAATGACCCCTTCTTTCTTAACCTTGCTCATGGCCTCTGCAATGAGTTTTCCGATGAATGCATCGTTGTTGGCAGAGGTAGTAGCAATTTGTTCTACTTTGGCATAGTCTTCACCTACTGTTTGAGACTGCGCTTTCAGGTCAGCCACCACAGCCGCAACCGCTTTGTCTATACCGCGTTTGAGGTCCATCGGGTTGGCTCCTGCTGTTACATTTTTCAAACCGACTGTAATGATTTCCTGAGCCAGAACGGTTGCGGTAGTGGTACCATCACCTGCCTGGTCATTGGTTTTGGATGCCACTTCCTTCACCATTTGGGCACCCATGTTTTGGAAACGGTCTTCCAATTCGATTTCTTTTGCGACAGAAACGCCGTCCTTGGTCACGTGAGGGGCTCCAAATTTACGGTCAATCACTACATTGCGACCCTTGGGTCCCAAAGTAACCTTTACTGCATTTGCCAAAGCATCCGCACCTTCTTTCATCAGGTTGCGGGCTTCCATATTGAATTTAATTTCTTTTGCCATAATTGATATAGTGTTAAAGTAAGGAATGAGTGAGATTATTGCAGAACCGCCAGAACGTCACTTTGACGCATCATCAGGTATTTGACACCTTCGTGGGAGATCTCTGTACCGGCATACTTTCCATAGAGGACATTGTCTCCGACTTTCAGTTCCATCGGCTCGTCTTGTTTGCCGTTTCCAACTGCAACCACAACGCCTTGTTGGGGTTTTTCTTTTGCGGTGTCGGGGATATACAATCCGGCAGCGGTTTTTGTTTCAGCCTCTTTGGGCTCGATCAGCACTCTGTCTGCTAAGGGTTTGATGTTCATAACACGTATAGTTTAATTTGTTTTGTTTTCCAAAGGACACCCGAGAATAAACAAAATAAGTGCCAAATTGTATTTCTGTCAATTTGTCACTATATTCGCAAAAAATTACAAAAAGATGAGTTTATTTTACGTTATGCCCATTATCTTCCTGATCGGAGTCATCATGATTGCCTTGGAAGATGTCATTAAAATCAACAAAGCGGCGACCGCTGTCGGAATGTGTATCCTGCTGTGGCTGATGTTCCTGGTGGATGCAACCGGCATCTTCTCCGCCCACAAGCCGGATTTCATGGTCAAATTCATAGACGCATTCCCCCATTTTGCAAGTCTTTCTACAGCCGAGCAAGCCTTCCGTTACATCGAATTCTCCATGACGGAAGCCTTGGGCGATGTCTCCACGACCCTGTTCTTTGTACTCGGCTCGATGGTCATCATCGAAGTTCTTGACTCTCACGGTGCTTTCAGCATCCTCTCCCGATCCATCACGGCCAACTCAAAACGAAGACTGCTCTGGTTGCTTTCTTTCATCACCTTCTTCCTATCCATGTTGTTGGGCAACCTGGCCACCATCATCATCATGATTGCTGTCATGCGCAAATTGATGGCCGACAAAGCGGACCGGATCCTGTTTGCCAGCATGGGCATCATTGCTGCCAACGCCGGAGGATCCTGCTCTCCAATCGGTGATGTTACGACATTGCTGCTGTGGACCGGCGGTAACCTGACTGCTGCCCATCAGATTACACATATCTTCCTTCCGTGTCTGGCTACCTTGATGACTCCCCTGGCCGTGCTGACCTTGACCCTCCCCAAAAACAGCACGATCACCCCTGTTGCTGCAACTACCCAGGAGAGTTTGCCGGCAAGCATCACCCCGAAATTCCAGAAGACCCTTCTGATGATCGGCTTGGCCACTCTGGCCATGGTCCCGGTACTCCAATCCCTGATCGGTCTGCCTCCGTTTATGGGGGTACTGCTCGGAGTCGTCATCCTTTGGGGAATTACTGACCGCCGGTATGCTCATGACAACCAATACTTGAGAATCTCCAATCTGTTCTCCAAAATTGACATTTCCACCATTCTTTTCTTCCTGGGCATCCTGATGTCCGTCAATGCCTTGAATGCATCCGGATTCCTGACCACAATGTCCGGCACCATGAATCAGATCATGCCCGAGCCCAATACCATTGCCTTGTTGCTGGGCGTTTGCTCCTCTTTCCTGGACAACGTTGCTCTGGTTGCGGCAGCCATGGGTATGTATCCGATTGCCGAAACCGGAACTTTTGCCATAAATGGAGGCTTCTGGACCTTGTTGGCCTACTCTGCTGTAACCGGTGGCAGCATCCTGATCATCGGATCAGCAACTGGAGTTACCGCAATGGGCATGGAAAAGATTTCCTTCGGCTATTACCTCAAGAAGTTTACCCCGCTGGCATTACTGGGCTTTGCCGCAGGAGCCGCCGTTTATCTGCTTATTTTCTAATCCACGATGGAGACATCTTCTGACGAACGTTACATGCAGGAAGCCCTCCGCGAGGCCAGAAAAGCCGGAGAACAAGGAGAAATCCCGATAGGCGCGGTGGTGGTCTGCCGCGGCACAATTATTGCCCGGGCTCATAACCTGAACGAAGCCTTGTCCGACCCCACAGCCCACGCGGAAATGCAGGCCATCACCATGGCCACCCATCACCTGGGCGGGAAATACCTGACCGGATGTACCCTGTACGTCACCATGGAGCCCTGTCCAATGTGCGCTGCCGCCTTGGCATGGTCACAGATCAGCCGCGTCGTTTACGGGGCATCCGATCCCAAAAGGGGATACTCCCTGTTTACACCGCCCCTGATGCATCCCCGAACACAGGTCACCGCCGGTGTACTGGGAGAGACTTGTGGGCAACTGGTTTCTGATTTTTTCAAGAAGATCCGGTAACTTATGGAATTTTTACAGGAATGGGGCTACATAGGCCTCTTTATCGGCACCTTTCTGGCTGCTACGGTCGTACCGTTTTCCTCTGATTTTCTAATCATCGGGATTCTGCTGGCTGGCGCAAATCCGGTGATTTCCTGGGTTGTAGCCACACTGGGCAACTGGTTGGGAGGGATAACCAGCTTCTATTTGGGATGGCTGGGCAAATGGGAATGGATCGAACGGTTCCTGAAGGTCTCCCGCCAGAAACTGGAACAGCAGAAAGAAAAGATTGACCGGTATGGTCCCTGGCTGGCCCTCTTGTCCTGGCTCCCGTTTGTCGGAGACCTGTTCGCCATCGGACTGGGATTCTACCGGGTCAACCCGAAAGTCTCCCTATTCTTCATGCTGGTGGGCAAAGGGCTGCGCTTTCTGTTCTGGATGTTGCTCTATCAGTTTGCTGCCGACCTGCCGCTATTCAACGGATAGGCTATATTTGCCGGAGGTAATCCGCTCCAATGCATAACAGTCATAGGCAATGGTATACCCTCCTCCATCGGAACAATAAGTCGTCTCCTCCCAAAGAAAGGCAATACGGCCGTCGTGTTGCTGCACCATGGTCGAGTAGGCAGAATTCAGATAAGTGACCTGATAGACACCTTCCCAATCCCGGGCGATCGCCTTGGGAGAAGCATAGTCAGATGCCTGTTCCAAAGCCTTGTAGTAGATCCCCACATTCTTCCGGCCGGGTCCCAGAGGCACAGACTGAAGCAGAAGATCCACTTTCTGCCCGTCAGCCATGCGGATGGCCGGAACAGAGAGGATCTCACCGTTGGTTGAATTGGCCTGAGCTTCTACTCCTCCATTGGGTTTGCCGGAGAAAGCGGCCTGCTGCCAAGTTCCGGCCGCTGTTTCGGGATTCGAGAAATTGTAAATATTATAATAGCGGCCACCTTCCCAACGAGAACTGATCAACACAGAGCCATCCGGCAATTCTTCCACCTTCGGCTCATCGCAAGTATTCCTTACGGCCGGTCTGTCCGGATCACCCAATACCCGCCAGACTCCCCCAAAATCATCGGAATACAACACATAATTGGTCGGAACACCGTTCTTGTTACGAAGCAGGACAGCACAATACAGACGATAATAATCCCCGGTCTTGACAAAACGGCTCTGAAGAATTTTTCCGGAGGCTACGAACATCGCCTGCGCCGGGCCTTGAGAACAGTCATCAAACTGCGAATAGATACTTTCTGCGATATCATCGGGTTTACCCCAGGTCAATCCACCATCCTCGCTGTAGAAACGGGCGATGTTCTGATGATTGTCCCTTGTTCCATTCGGATAGGAGACATTCCCGGCACAACTCAACATCAGCACCCGGTCACTTTCTCGATCTGCCACGATACAAGGATCCCCGTATCCCACATTCATAAAGTCACTCGAGGCGGCACCCTGGCCTTCGATGATGGTGGACACTCCTTCCCAGGTGACCCCGTCATCAAAGCTCCGGTTCATATGAAGATCAATCCGGCCATTGTTTACCACTCCGATATCGGCACGGCTGTGGCGGTAATCCGCCACCGCCAGGACTGTCCCGCTCTTAGTCACGGCTACTGCCGGAATCCGGTAAGGGATATCTTCGTTGGCATACATCGGAAATACATCATAACGACGGGTCATCTCAAACTGTAGCAGATTCACTTCTGCGGTAAGTTCGCCATAAGACAGGGTCAAAACCGTAGACCTGGGCACCCTGCCGCTGTTT
>CALCYB010000103.1 GCA_937906485.1 uncultured Rikenellaceae bacterium | reverse complement strand
TATTCCCTTCTACCAACGAGGGATGTCCACCTTTGGGACAAATACGGGACACCACAAAATCACGCAGCAGCAGCTGGTGCAATTCCACAACGGTTTTTCCTTCGAGTGCCTGGTTGGTGATGGTCACAGAAATACGGGTAGTAGCCCCAACGGCATCCGCATCAGCCAGGATCTCGGCTTCTTCCCGCTCAGCCTTGATGCGCAGAACATACTGCAGCAGCACAATGGCCAAAATGGCACCGATGACCCCCAAAGGATAGGCGACAGCATACCCCATGGCGATGTCAACACCTGCACTTTCCGCATGACCTGCAGCAACGGCTATATCACCAAAAGCCTGCTGTGCAGCACCCAGGCCCGGGGTATTGGTGACGGCGCCGGACATGATACCCACCATCGTAGTAATGGGCAATCCGGTCGCATAATACAAGGCAATGGTGACGAATACCCCCAGAAAGACCACAATCATGGCCAGCTGGTTCAGACGGATCCCCCCTTTTTTGAAGGAGGCAAAAAAACCGGGGCCTACTTGCAGACCAATGGAATAGACAAAAAGTATCAATCCGAATTCCTTGACAAAATGCAGAATGTGTTCATTGACATTCAAGCCGAAATGGGCAAATGCAATCCCGACAAAGAGGATACCGGTCACACCCAACGAGATCCCGGCGATCTTGATTTTACCTAAAACGATCCCAAACGCAATCGCCAAGGCCAGAATCAACACCGAATGAGCCACTCCTCCACCCCAAAGGGTATCACTTCCAACAAACAAATCGTGAAGAAATTCCATAGATTCAATTTTTAGGTCAATTCAAAAGGTAAAGATAGCCATTATATTTAAAAAAAGAAGTACCTTTGGGCATACGATTTTGAAAAGACATGAACAGACAATTGGAAATTCTCATCACCAACGATGATGGTGTTCAGGCACGAGGCATTCATACTTTGGCCAAACTGATGTCCCACTACGGTCATGTTACGGTCGTAGCGCCCCGTTTCGGTCAATCCGGAAAAGGAACGGCATTGACCATGGACGAACCGCTGCATTTTCAGGAAGCGGGAACAGAAGAGGGAATCCGCTACTATTGGGTGGACGGAAGTCCGATTGATTGCGTCAAGATGGCCATCTTTGAATTGTTTCCGGACCGCAGCCCCGACCTGCTGATGTCAGGCATCAACCACGGATCCAATGCCTCTGTGGCATCGGTCTATTCAGGAACACTGGGGGCTTGTCAGGAAGGGGCATTGTACCTGATTCCGTCCATCGGTTTTTCCATCAATTCCCACAGCCCCAACGTGGACTTTTCTGTTGTAGAGCATTTCGGCCGTCGGATTCTGGACCGCCTCCTGAAGAAGGAAGGTGAAGGATACGCCATTGACATCCAACCCGGCACATACCTGAATGTCAATTTTCCCAAATTACCGATAGAGGCCATCCGAGGAATCCGTTTTGCCCGCCAGGGCCGTGGTCAATGGATCCAGGAGTTTGACAAGCGTAGTGATCCTCACGGACGACCTTACTACTGGATGTCGGGCCTGTTCAAGACCTTGGACCAGCAACCCGATCAAGCCGACCACCTGCTGGTGGATGAGGGCTGGATCACCATCGTCCCCCATCGCGTGGACAACACGGACTATGAAGCCCTTGCCCGTTACCGGGACCAATACAGCGACCTATGAAATATTACCTGATAGCAGGAGAAGCCTCCGGAGACCTTCACGGTTCGAACCTGATGAGGGGACTGAAAGCCACCGACCCCCAGGCTGAATTCCGTTTTCGTGGCGGAGACCTGATGGCGGCCGTTGGTGGCACCCTGGCACACCACTACAAAGAAAGCGACATCATGGGCTTTGTAGAGGTTGTGACCCATGCCCGTCGCCTGCTCAACGATATGTCCCGATGCAAGCAGGACATAGAACGCTGGCAACCGGATGTACTGATTTTGATTGACTACCCGGGTTTCAATTTCCGCATGGCCAAATGGGCCAAATCCAAGCACATACCCGTATTCTACTACATCGCCCCCAAAGTATGGGCCTGGAAAGAACACCGGGTCAAACGCCTGCAGCAATACGTAGACCGTCTGTTCATCATCTTTCCTTTTGAGATCGACTATTTCAAAAAATGGAACATTGACGCCATCTACAAAGGCAATCCCCTCATTGACAGCATTGACCGGGACCCGAAAGTCAACGAAAGCCGGGAGAGTTTCCTGCAACGCAACCATTTCGACGCCAAACCGGGCATTGCGCTGCTGGCCGGCAGCCGCAAAGGAGAGATCCAGTTCCTCCTTCCCCGTTTTCTCCAGGCGGCAGAACAACTGGGTGACAACTACCAATTCTGGTTGGCTGCAGCGCCTTCCATTGATGACGAAGTACTGGCCCCTTACCTAGCCAAGACCACGGCTACGGTCAACGTGCTGCGCGGCGAGACCTACAGCATCCTGCGTCACAGTCAGGCAGCCATCATCGCTTCCGGCACCGCCAGTCTGGAAGCCGCACTCATCGGAGTTCCTCAAGTAGTGGGATACGGTGGCAATCCGATCAGTTTTGCCATTGCCAAACGGCTGGTCAAGCTCCAATACATCAGCCTGGCCAACCTGATTCTCCAACGGGGAGCCTTCCGCGAAATTCTGCAGAACGATTGCACGCCGCAGGCCCTGGCCCAGGAAGTCAAACGCCTGATTGAAGATACCAGCTACCGGAACAGGATGTTGGAAGATTACCGGGAGCTCCGCGAACTGTTAGGCGGAGCCGGTGCCTCAGAAAAAGTAGCTGCCGCAATGGTAAAAGAACTCCAGGGGCTGCTGAAGGCCGCCGGAAGCAAATAAGCTGACAGTTTCAATACTCCCGGGGACCGAAAATATCGGTACCGATCCGCACCAGGGTTGCTCCTTCTTCGATGGCAATCCGGTAATCGTTGGACATCCCGAAAGAAAGGGTATCAAACGCAGCCAATACCGCACTCGGATGCGTCGTCAAGTGTTGGCCGATACGGTGATACAATGCTGTCAACTCCCTGAATTCTGAGCGGATCTGTTGCTGGTCATCGGTCAGGGAAGCCATTCCCATCAACCCACGGATACGCACCCGGTCGCCACACAACGGCACCAGATCCGAGGTCAGCAAGTCTTCCGCCTCCTGGATGGAAAAACCGCTCTTGGTTTCTTCCCGGGCGATGAATACCTCGATCAGCACCTCCACCGACAGCTGGTGAGCTTCGGCATAGCGGGCAATGGCCTCAAGCAGGCGGAGGGAATCCACCGAATGGACCAGTTCCACATAGGGCAGCACAAACTTGAGTTTGTTGGTCTGCAAATGACCGATGAAATGCCAGCGCACATCGTCCGGAACCTGACTTACCTTTTGGAACAATTCCTGGGGACGGCTCTCACCAAAAATCCGCTGACCCGCCTGATAAGCCGCAAGTACAGCACTCGCTGGGTGAAATTTGGAAACTGCCACCAACCCTACGGTTGACGGCAGTTCACTATTGATCCGTTGAAGATTGGTTGCAATACTCATCTGCTATCTTCTTTGATTCTTTTGTTGTTCTTTCAACATCTGCTGTTGCTGCTTTTGCATTTCTTCCAGACGTTGTTGGAATTTGGATTTCTTCTTAGGTGCAGCCGCCTTGTTCTTGATTTGTGCCAGAATCTTTTGTTCATCCACAAAGAAACGGCGGATCACCCAAGTCTGCAACATCGTAATCAGGTTGGACAACATGTAATAGTAACTCAACGCACTGGAGAGGTTATTACAGAAAACCAACATGAACAAGGGCATGAAATAGACGGTCATGAAATTCATTCCGGCCATTTGCGGGTTCGAAGCCATTTGTTTGGAGTTCATCTTCGAATAGAAGAACATGGTCAGGGCCATCAACAGGGCAAAGAGGCTGATGTGGTCACCGTACAACGGAATTTTGAAGGGCAGGTCCAGAATGGAGTCATACGCACTCAAGTCGTCGGCCCACAGGAAAGGCTGTTGGCGCAACTCGAAGGAAACCGGGAAGAAACGGAACATCGCAACCAGGATCGGGAATTGCAGCAACATCGGCAGACAGCCCCCCATCATGCTCACCCCACTGCGTTGGTACAGGTCCATGAGTTCCTGTTGCTTCTTCATCGCATCCTCCTGCTTGGGATACTTGGCATTGATCTTGTCGATTTCCGGCTTGATGACATTCATCTTGGCCGTGGACATGAAGGATTTCAAGGTCAGGGGAGAAATCACCAGTTTCAGCACAATGGTCATCAAGAGAATGATCAGGCCGAAACTTCCGATGAAGCGGCTGAAGAAGTCAAACATCGGAATGATCGCGAAACGGTTGATCCACGAAACGATGTTACGGCCCATCGGAATGATCTTTTCAAAACTGCGGTCGTAGGATTTGAGTTCTTTGTACAGGTTGGGACCGAAGTAGAATTCAAACGGCAGGGTCATGTTGCCGGAAAGGTCTGTTTCCAGCTGCATCTTGGCGCGGCATTCCATCAGGTTCCGGGAAGGATCTTCTTCGGGCAGGAAACGGAAAGCCAGATCGCCCCCGGAAAATCCATCCTCTGCAACCAGAATCGCAGAGAAGAACTGTTGTTGGAAGCCCACCCATTCCAGTTTCGTCTTGATGGACTTTTCTGCACTGGGTTTGCGTTGTCCCAAGTTCTCTACCCCACTTTCATTCGGGTATTTGAAGGCAACGGTAGAGTAGTTTTTCTCATTTTCGTAACCACGTTCCAGGCGGGGTACCGTCAAGTCCCAGTTCAGATCAAAATAGGCCGCGTTCCTGGGAATGAATCGGTCCATACCGACCAGGTTGATGTCAAAATCCACCTTATAACTGCCGCTGGCCAATGCGTAGGCATATTCCACATAAGCCTGCTCATCAAAATACAGGCGAAGCAACAGGGTCGAGTCGTTGGCGGCAACCGGGGTAAATGTAAAATCGGAACTGGTCAACATCTGATCCGAGTAGAAACGGATGTTGAAATCGCTTTGCTGCGGTTTGACCAATTCCAGCGCCAGGCTGTCGTAGGTATAGTAATCCTTGACGATCACCGACTCGAATTGGGCCCCACGGGTATCTATGGCTACGGACAAGAGTTCGTTCTCCAGACGGAACACTTGGGGAGTCGCCTGATAGGCCGATTCCAGATAAGGGTTACGGAATGTATTCTGGTAATTGTTTTCTGCCGCCTGGGGAAGCAGTTTTTCTCCATTCACCTGATTGAGCGAATCCTGCAGGTGCTGTTGTGCGGCTAATTCTTCAGCGTATTCAAACGCCCGAACTGCAGCAATGGAATCTTGCTGCAGTTGATATTGACGTTGTTTTTCAAATTGCTTCGTGTTGTACCAGCTGAAACCGATCAGAATAAGACCGATCAGGGCCAACCCGATGATGTTCATTCTTTTCATTACCTAATTCTCCAGGCTCTTGATTCTTTCTTCCAGTTCTTGAAGTTCTGTACGGGTTTTTTCGATTTTTTCCTGCAACTGAGCAATCAGGGCTTCTGCACCACGGGAAGCGGCGAAGAATCCGATGTTGTTTTCATAAGTTGCCAGTTCACTTTCCTTGATGCGGAATTGCTGTACCAGAATATCGTGTTCAGAGCGGGGTGCAGCCTGACGGGTACGGCCTTCTTTGCGGGGAGCACGACGGGCACGGGGATCCAGACTGAAGTCAGGGAAACGTGCAGCCATGGCTTCTTTGAATTCTGCCCCAATGCGGTTCTTTTCCTTGAGCGGAACATAACCGATGGCATTCCAACGGCTCAGCAGATCCCGGGCTGCTTGGAAATCCGCCTGATCATCCACCGGCTCGTAGGCTTTGACCTCTTCGATCAACGCCAGTTTGGCCTGCAGGTTTTCCACCAGCTTCGGATCCACTCCTCCGTAGTTCTTTTCCTTGTTGTCAAAGAAATGGTCACATGCGGCGCGGAAGCGTTTCCATACCTGGTCGGATTTCTTCCGGGATACCGGACCGCTTTCTTTCCACAACTGTTGGAGACGGATCAGTTCATCGGTCGTTGCCTTCCAGTCGGTGCTGCCCATCAAGGCTTCTGCCTGTTCACACAGGGCCACCTTCTGTTCGTAATTCCGGGTCATCTGATCCTTGAAGTCATTGTAGAACTCACGTTTGCGGTCAAAGAAACGGTCGCAGGCAGCACGGAAACGTTCATAGACCTTCTGGTTGTCCTTCTTGGATGCAAAACCGATGGTCTTCCATTCCTTCTGCAGGTTTTCCAGTTCCTTGGAGGCCTTGTTCCAGCCGGCAGCATCCTTGACCTCACGTTCAGCGATGGCTTCTGCCTGCTCACAGAGGTTGGATTTGGCGGCAAAGTTGGCTTTCTGTTCTTCCTTGGCCTTTTCAAAGAATTGCTGGTGTTTCTTGTTGATGACCGAAGTGGCTGCGCGGAAACGGTTCCAGATGGCTTCGCGGGAATCGCGGTCAACCGGGCCGAATTCTTTCCATTCTTCGTGGAGTTTCTGCAGACGGTTGAACGCACTGATGACGTTGTCGTCTTCGGCCAATGCTTCTGCCTGTTCACAAAGACGGGTCTTGCTGGCCAGGTTTTTCTTGAAGTCCAGATCACGCAGCTCGTTGTTGATCTTCACGTAATCGTAGAACATTTCCACATGGTGCTGATACGTCTCATAGACATCCTTCATCCGGGTTTGAGGAACGGGGCCGATTTCACGCCAACGGGCCTGCAAGGCTCGGAATTCATTGAATGTCTGATTGATATCTTCTTGCTTTTCGGAAAGTTGCTTGATTTCTTCGATGATCTGCAGTTTGGCAGCCAGGTTCTGTTCCTTTTGCTGCTCCTGCGCCTGCAGGTAATTTGAGCGCAAAGCTTTGTAACGGGCATACAATTCCTTGAAGCCACGTTCCACTTCTGCAAACGGATTGTTGGAAATTTCTTCCTCAACGGGCTCTACTTCTTCCGTCACAGGGCCATCCACCGGTGCTGCTGCGGGTTCCACAAAACCGGCAGCGATCTTTTCACGTTTCAAAGCCTTGTAGAAGGCGGCTTTGATGGCTTCGGCACAACGGTACATCTCTTGCTGATTGCCTCTGCCCAGGACTTCCTCAAACAGATTGAGGATCTCACTCAGGCTCTTTTCGGAAAGATTCATCAGCATTTCTTCCACCAAAGTTTCGGTTTCCTGTTCTACAAACTCCATCGTAGTTTCGGGGCTGGATTGGTTTTCCACTTCCTCGAATTGCCCGGCGGGGGCAGTGTTTTTCATTTCTTCGCTCATAAGAAAGATTCGTTTTGATTAAATAACTCGCAAATATACATTAATTATTTTTAATTTTGCGTTATGAGAATAGATATTATCAGCGCTGTACCGGAATTACTGACCAGTCCATTGAGTCATTCCATCCTTGGCCGTGCCCAAAAGAAAGGTCTTGCAGAAATCGTCATCCACAATCTGCATGATTACGGCAAAGGGCGCTACAAACAAATTGACGATTATGGTTTTGGAGGAGATGCGGGTATGGTGCTGATGATTGAGCCCATTCACCGCCTGATATCCGACCTGCAGCAGCAGCGCAACTACGACGAGATCATTTACGTCACCCCCGATGGCCCGGTCCTGGACCAGCCCATGGCCAACCGGCTTTCCTGCCTGGAAAACATCATCATCCTGTGCGGACATTACAAGGGCATTGACCACCGGATCCGTGAGCACATCATCACCATGGAAATCTCCATCGGCAACTACGTCCTGAGCGGAGGAGAACTTCCGGCTGCCGTCATCTGTGACGCCATTGTCCGCCTGATCCCCGGGGTGCTTTCGGATGAAACCTCCGCCCTGAGCGACTCCTTCCAAGACGAACTGCTTGCCCCTCCGATCTACACCCGCCCGGCCTCCTACAACGGCTGGGACGTTCCGCAGGTCCTGCTCTCCGGCAACCCGAAACTCATCAAGAACTGGCAGGAGGAACAAGCCCTGGAACGCACCCGCCTGCTCCGTCCCGAACTGCTGGAGTCTGACCAATGACCCAAACACCGAACACCAATCCACATCCAACCATGAACACGATAAAGAAAATCTGGAATTTTTATTACGAAGGCATCCGAAGCATGACACTGGGAAAGACCCTGTGGGCGCTGGTGGCCATCAAATTGTTCATCATGTTCGCAGTCTTGCGGGTCTTCTTCTTCAAGCTTGCGCATCTGC
>CALCYB010000102.1 GCA_937906485.1 uncultured Rikenellaceae bacterium | reverse complement strand
CCGGTATTCCCCGTAATCCGATGATCAATGCCGGTGCATTGGTGGTGACGGACCGGCTGCTGGATTATTTTAAGAATCCAAAAGAGGAATTGCTTGCTTTTGTCAGATGTGTCAGTGGAAATCCCTCGCTGGGATACGACAGTCGGGTGGCCTTGTCAGAACTGGAGAATTCGGACCGCAACCGGGCTCTGGCCCATTTTATGAAAAGTTACAACAACATCCACCACGATGTCCATGATCTGATGGATGCTTATTGCCATCAGTGCAGCCTGCAGATGAATACCCGGGATCTGGCCAAGTCCTTTCAGTTTCTGGTCAACAGGGGGGTCAATCCATGGACCGGCAATGAGTTGCTGACTTCCAGCCAGGCCAAGCGTCTGGGAGCCGTGTTGATGACCTGTGGTTTCTACGACGAGTCGGGTGACTTTGCTTTTCGGGTGGGTATGCCGGGTAAGAGCGGCGTCGGTGGCGGAGTGGTTGCTTACATTCCGAATGTACTGTCCATAGCCGTCTGGAGTCCGGCCTTGAATCCCCACGGCAATTCAACCTTGGGTATCGAGGCCCTAGAGCGTTTTACAACGATGATTGGTAATTCTGTGTTTTAGCCAGGTAGCCTTCCATCAGCCGGCTGACAGGGTAGTCCTTCAGCCGGGATTCAGGCACTACCAGCCAATTGATTCCATCGGAAGTCCATTCCGGTGGAATTTTTTTGATTTCCCACTCGAAGAAGACGGCATGGATGCATTGGTGCGACAACTGGTGTTTGGGCATCTGAGTAACGGAGCGGACGGTGATCGGTCCTGCGTCCCGGAACCAGTTCTGGATTTGGGGATGCTGCATCAATTCGGCTGCACCGAGCGGTTGTCCGGTCTCCAGCATCGGGTATTCGTACAGGTGTCTCCAGATATCGTCTGCTGTCCGTTTGTGCAGCAGGGTGTTGTCCTGGCAATGCAGGTGCAGGTAGTGGAAGTAGCGGGTTTTGATCTTGTTCTTTTTGGATTTGACCGGCAGTTGGTCAATCTGACCGGTCCTATGGGCTGCGCACTGTCCGATAAAGGGGCAATTGGCGTACAGATTGGTGCAGGTCGGATTTTTTGGGGTACAGGCAGTTGCTCCGAAGTCCATGATGGCCTGGTTGTAGTCACCGGGCCGCTCGTGGGAAATCAACTGATCGGCCAGGAGGGCAAATGTTTTTTTTCCGAGTGTGGAGTCAATCGGAGTGGAGATGCCGAAGAGACGGCTCAGTACCCGATAGACATTGCCATCCACAACGGCTGTGGGTTGGTCGTAGGCAAAAGAACAGATGGCCGCTGCTGTATAATCTCCGATGCCGGGTAGGGACCGGACTTCTTCGAGGGTTTTGGGAAACCGGCCACCAAACCGCTCACAGATCTGTTTGGCAGCAGCATGAAGGTTGCGGGCCCGGCTGTAATAACCCAGCCCCTGCCATAGCCGCAGGACTTCTTGTTCGTCAGCGCAGGCCAGGCTCTCCAGGGTGGGGAAACGTTCGGTAAAACGGGTAAAATAAGCCCAGCCCTGGGCCACGCGGGTCTGTTGCAGGATGATTTCTGAAATCCAGATCCGGTAAGGATCCCGCGTTTCGCGCCAGGGCAGCAGGCGTTTGTTGGTATCGTACCACTCCAGCAGGGTTGGGGCAAACCGTGTTTTCATGCCGTCAGGCGATGCTGCTCAATTTTTCTGCAATTTCCAGAAAGGCTTCGCCTTGAGGATTCTGTTGCAATGCGGCAGGTGTGCCGGCATCGCCGCCTTCACGGATTCCCATATAGATCGGAATCTGGCCGATCAGGTTCAGACCGTAACGTTCTGCAATGGCTTTTCCGCCATCCTTGCCGAAGATGTAGTAGCGGTTATCGGGCAATTCTTCCGGAGTAAACCAGGCCATATTTTCCACCAGTCCGTAAATCGGAGTGTTGACCTTGGGGTTGCGGAACAGGTTGATGCCTTTTTCCACATCGGCCAGTGCCACATCCTGGGGTGTGGTGACGATGATGGCTCCGTTGAGGGGAATGTCGTTGACCAGGGTGATGTGGATGTCTCCCGTTCCCGGAGGCAGGTCAATGAGCAGGAAATCCAACTCGCCCCATTTGGCTTGAAGCAGGAGTTGTTTCAGGGCATTGCAGGCCATGGGACCGCGCCAGATAAGGCTTTGTTCCGGTGCGACAAAATAGCCGATGGACATCCATTTGATGCCGAATACTTCCAGGGGGATGAAACATTCCTGACCGTCCACCAGTTCTGCTCCGGGCTGTTGGCCTTCTGTTCCGGTCATCTTGGGGATGGAAGGACCATAGACGTCGGCATCCACTACGCCCACTTTATACCCCAAGCGGGATAACGCTACCGCCAGGTTGACGGTGACGGTGGATTTCCCGACACCTCCTTTGCCGGAGGCTACGGCTACAATCTTTCCGATGGATTTGATCTGGCTGTCATCCAGGGAGTTGATGTTTCTTACTTCCCGTTTTTTCTCGCGGACGATTTCGACAATCGAGATCCGGGTATTGGGGAAAGCAGCTTTCAATTTTTCATTGCAGGCTGCTTTCAGTGAACCGGCCAGCGGGTCCCGGGTCGGGAATACGAGACGGAAGCGGATCTGATAAGGGTTGTTTTCCGCATCCGTTTCGATTTTGATATCTTCGATATAGCCTAAGGAGAGCAGGTCGCCCTCCTTGGCCGGATGTTCGATAGTGCGAAGAATGGCTTCGACTTGGTTGATGAGTGCTTGCATAATTATCGGATAATGTCCATTTCTTCCAACAGATAGCCTGCTCCGCCAAACTTGTCGATGACAAAGAGGACGTAGCGGATGTCTACGTTGATGCAGCGCTGGAGGTCAGGCTCGAACATCACGTCACCGCGCATGGCTTCCCAGTTGCCGTCAAAGGCCAGGCCGATGAGTTCGCCGTTTCCGTTCAGGATCGGGCTGCCGGAGTTACCTCCTGTGATGTCATTGGTGGAGAGGAAGGCTACGGGGAGTTCTCCGTTTTCCAAGGCATAGTCGCCAAAGTCTTTGTTTTTGATCAGCTGTTTCAGACGGGCCGGTACTTCAAATTCCCAGTTGTTGGGGTCTTCTTTTTCCAGAATGCCCCGGCTGGTGGTGTAGTAGTTGTAGAAGACGGCATCGCGGGGAGAATAAGGTTGTACGGTACCGTAGGTCAGGCGCATGGTGAAGTTGGCGTCCGGATAAATCGGCTCGTCCTTGCGCATCTGGAGTGTCGCTGCAATGTATTCTTTCTTGCCTTCTGCCAACATACGTTCCGGTTCGCTATAGGCTTTTCTGAGCGGAGCCATCAGTGTCTGTTGGTCACGTCCCATCTTGACCGCCAGGTTGTCGGCAGCCAGGTTCTTGCCGCTTTCCAGTGAAGCGTCAATCAAGGCCGTCAGGGATTCGTAGGAGGCAAAGGGAGAGTTGTTGAAGACATCATCCAGGAATGCCGCGCTGCTTCCTGCATAATCCTGATCAATGGTCTTGAAGTATGCCGGATAGTGTTCGGAGTCCACTTCGTTGCGGTACAATTCAATCATTGCTTCCGCTATCTTGCGGTCGGTAGGCGCGTTGTAATCGTTGTAGAAACTTTGGAGGTAGTTTGAGAACATTGCCATGGTCTGTTCTTTTTCTTCTTGGGTGCCTTCCCAGTGCAGCAGTTTGTCCAGGTAGGAGGCTGCGACCGTAGCAATGGCAGAAATCTCAATGCGTTCCAGGGATTCGCTCAAATAGAGGTAAGGAACAATCACTTGTTCGCGGGCCTGCAGTGCAGATTGGATTTTCTGGAGAGCCTGACCGTATTTTTCAATGCGTTTGGGGTTGGCATTCATCCAGGCGGTAAATTCGGCTTCTTCTTGAGCCCGACGGTTTTCTACGTCCAGTTTGGCAAAGGTCTCGTTCATGCCGATCCATTTTTTCCAACCGTTGGAAGAACCGGAGTATTTGGAGGCATATTGGATCATCACCTTGGCATCCGCTTCCATATCGGCCATCATGACTTCCTGACGGACTCCACGGGCGTGGATGCGGATGGCGTTGTTGTAATCGCGGGTCTGGGCCAGTTCATAACTGGTCATGAAGCGGTTGGTGGAACCGGGGTGGCCCATGATGAAGGTGGGATCGCCTTGCTCATAGCCTTTCAACGAGATACTCAGGTGTTTTTTGGGGTGGTAAGGCACGTTGTCCGGAGAGTAGTCGGCGGGTTTGTTGTCCGCTCCAGCATAGACCCGGAATACAGAAAAGTCGCCGGTATGGCGGGGCCACATCCAGTTGTCGGTGTCGGCTCCAAACTTGCCGATTGAGGACGGGGGTGCACCCACAAAACGGATGTCGGTAAATGTCTGGTAAATGATCAGGTAATATTGGTTGCCTCCGTAGAAAGAAGTGAGTTGGGCGTGGAGGTGAGGGGTGTCCTTAACGGCCGCCTGGGTCATTTCTTTGCGGACAACGGCCATCAGGGAGTCGCGTTCCCGGTCATTGTCGGCTTTGCGCAAGGCCTTTTCCACCTTTTTGGTCACATCGGTCATGCTTTCCAGAAAGGTGACGGTCAGACCCGGTGCAGGCAGTTCTTCATCCCGGTTCATGGCCCAATATCCGTCCCGCAGGTAGTTGTGTTCCACGGAACTCAATTCACGGATGTTGTCATAACCGCAGTGGTGGTTGGTGAACAGCAATCCGTCTTCAGAGACAATTTCACCGGTACATCCCCGGCCAAAGATGACAATTGCATCCTTCAAGGAGGGTTGGTTGAGGTTGTAAATCTGTTCGGGAGTAATGGTGAAACCCATTTCTGCGAGGGTTTTTCCATTCATTTTCTCCAGCAGGGGAAGCATCCACATGCCTTCGTCAGCGCGGACCGGGGCCAGCAGCATCAGCATGGATGCAAAAAACAGGTACGTTCTTTTTTTCATGTGTAATGTTATTTATAGTAAATTTGTCCTTATAACGGTAACTTGCAAATATAGCAATTATATGAAGATTTTGGTCGTTTCTGATAAATTCAAAGGGTCCATGACTTCTCGCCAGGCCGGGGAGGTCATTGCTCGGGGTATTCGCATGGCTGCGCGGCAGAAGGCGGTTCCGGTTGAGATTGAGGTGGTGCCCGTAGCGGATGGAGGAGAAGGGATGTTGGAGGTGGTGGAGACCCAATTGCCGGTGCGCCGTTTTCAGGTGGAGAGTCTGGATCCGTTGGAGCGTCCGATGATGGCCGATCTGCTGATGACTGTAGATGGCTCGTGTGCCTATATTGAAATGGCAGCGACCAATGGTCTGTGGCTGTTGGACCGTGAGGAGCGAAATCCGCGCAGGACGACAACATGGGGGCTGGGTGAATTGGTGAAATTTGCGGTAAGGGACCTGCAGGTGCCCAGAATCGTTATCGGACTGGGGGGCAGTGCCACCAATGACGGAGGTGTCGGACTGTTGTCCTCGTTGGGTTATTGTTTTGATGCCAAGGGGTTTCTGGCCGATGATGTAGCGGCTTACCTGGCTTCTGTCCGGAGAATTGATGACCAAGGGGTTGGTCAGGTCGTTCCGAACTTGGACCATGTCCGTATAGATGTGGCTACGGATGTGGATAATCCGTTGACCGGTCCCCAAGGGGCCACCTGCGTTTTTGGCCGCCAAAAAGGAGCTGGTGCTGAGGATCTGGCTGCTTTGGAAGAGGGAATGAAAAATTGGGCGGCTCAAGCGGCAGCTTTTCTGGGAAAAGACCATGCTTCCTTAGCGGGAGCCGGAGCGGCTGGCGGTACCGGTTTTGCATTGATGGCTTTTCTGGGAGGGAGACAGTGCCGGGGATGGGAATTGGTTGCTGAACTGGCCCATCTGGAAGAGAAAATAAAAGCGGCCGATTGGGTGATAACCGGGGAGGGCAGTTTTGACCGTCAGAGTCTGCAGGGGAAATTGCCGTACGGTATCGCTTCGCTCTGTGAGCGGTATGACAAGCCGTTGTCTTTGTTCTGTGGCAGGAATACAGTGTCTCGGGAGGTGTACCGTTCGCTGGGTATTCAGGAGGTATTCAGCCTTCGGGATCTGGAACGCCGTTCAGATATCTGTATCCGGTATGCGGAGCATCTGCTGGAATATCGGGCTTTTGTGGAGGCGAGCCGGCGTTTCCAAAACCGGTGATACGGTCAGAAGCGGCTATCGGGAGCCGCTTTCAGAAGAGGGTTGGATCCGGCAGTAATTTGAAACTGAGCCGGTGGTGCGGCGTCGGACCGTATTGGGCAATGGCTTGGCGATGGTCTTTGGTCGGATATCCTTTGTTGACGTCCCAATGATAGGCAGGGTACTCGCTTGCCAAGGCTCTCATGCGTTCGTCGCGGTAAGTTTTTGCCAGAACAGAGGCCGCAGCAATGCTCGCAAAACGGGCGTCTCCATGAACATGGCAACTATGAGGAATCTGGCATCCTTCCCGCAGGTAAGGCCGGAACCGGTTCCCGTCAATGAGCAGGTGGTCCGGGCGGATGCGGAGTCCGTCTATGGCCCGGTGCATGGCCGTAAACGAAGCCTGCAGAATATTGATGGCATCAATTTCTTCGGGGCTGACTTCCGCAACGGACCAGGCTATGGCTTCTGTCTCAAGGATGGGACGAAGTTGTTCCCGCCTCTTTTCTGTCAGTTTTTTGGAATCATTGAGCCAGGGATGAAAGAAGTCGGATGGCAGGATGACTGCTGCTGCAAAAACAGGCCCGGAAAGACAGCCGCGACCGGCTTCGTCACAGCCGGCTTCGTAGCGACCGGCTTCCAGATAGGGCAACAAGTGGGTCTGCAACATCATTTTTTTTCAAATTTCTGCTAAGATACAATACTTTCCGTATATTTGTAACAATTAACTTAAACGAAATTCTCATGAAATTGTTTTTGCGGATTTTGGGGTACCTGATGTATTTTCCCCTCTGTGCCTTATTTGTCTATGAATTGATTTGGATTGTGATTTCTGTGTACGGACATTATCCTGTCTATCTGTGGTTTGGGATCGGCATGGGGGCTTATGTTGTACTCGGCCTGTTTTTTAAAAAGAATCGAAAGTGGCTGCAGACCTTCTCGCACGAGTTGACCCATACACTGGTCAGTATGTTGTATTTGAGAAAGATTCATTCCTTTACGGCTGAGCGAGGAGAAGGTGTGATGTCTTATACCCCGAATCGTTACAACATCGGTGCGGTCATGATTTCCCTGTCTCCCTATTTCCTGCCGATCTTCACCATCTTCCTGTTGTTGATCCGTCACATGATTTCAGGGGAAAGTGTACATATCTTTGATACATTCGTCGGTTTTACCTTTGCATTTCACCTGGGTTGCTTCCTGTCTCAGACTGGATCATATCAGACAGATTTGCAGAAACATGGTCTTTTCTTCTCTTATCTGGTGATTGCTACCTGGCTGACCCTGAACATTTCCTTGGTGCTGCTCAGTATCCAAAGCAACCTTTTTCCAGCTATCGGTGATTATTTTCCGAAAGCCTGGGGCGATCTGGTGCAGTGTGTAACCTTCCTCTGGGAATGGGTTCGGGAGTGGATCAGTTCTTTTGGTGCAGGAGTCTGATTATTTCTTCTTTGTCGGATACTGCTTTTTCCAGCAAGGCGATTTGCCGATCCTTTTGTTCAAGCACCACCTGAAGACGGGTCAGATCGGTGTGCAGCCGCTGTTTTTCTTCCTGAAGTTGTTGTATCTTTTGGAGCAGTTGGTTGTACTTGATGCTTTTGCCTAAAAGCAGTTCCTGTTCCGAGGTGCCCAGTACGTTGGCCAGTTGGTTGATACGTTCGCTGACCAGTGCGGTTTCCCCCTTTTCGATTTTCCGGTACGATGTCAAGGAGATGTCCATCAGATTGGCCACCTCTTCTTGTGAGAGACCTTTGTCCCTGCGCAATTTGTAGATGTTTTCCTTGATCGTACGATTGTTCATAATCACAACAAAAGTACGGGTAATTATTGGCCGGAGTAAACAACCAGAGGTTTTTAAAATAGTAATCAAATGTTTCTATAAATGAATTTTTTTATAAAAACGTGTATATTTCAACACCTTGTTGGTAAATGGGTTAATTTGTCTTTTCTTTGTATCCGGTCACAATAATCAGTTGTCCCAAAAGAAAGATGAATCCCATGTTGAACGAATCCCCCGGCATCAGATTGATTGCCTTTTGTGAAGAATATCAACCCTTTCGTTTTCCTGGCTGGAGCAAGTCGGATCTTTCGCGCGCGATGGGGTGGACCCGCTCCCGGCTGGAAGAGGTTTTGAACGAAGAACTGGATACGGATTTTGAAACGTTATGCGCTGTCTTCCGTCTGTCCTTTGTGGACCGGCTGGTGCGTGAAAGGAGGGTCGATTGGCAGAGTATTCTGCAAATGGCTGGTTTTGATTCGGTAGACGACTATGAAATATCCAGAAAAATGCTTGTGTTTTCAAAGGGTTTTATTTAATTTTGTGGGCTACCCCAATTTCGGGGAGTTTAGTAAGTAATATTAATCACTAATAAGTATATCATCATGAAAACTTACCAAACCAGTCACATTCGGAACGTTGTGCTGCTTGGCAGTTCCAAATCCGGAAAAACTACCCTTGCCGAAACCATGTTGTATGAAGGAAAGGTAATTGACCGTCGTGGAACTATTGAAGCAAAGACCACCGTCAGTGACAATACAGAAGTTGAGCAACTTTATCAACGTTCGATCTATTCAACTCCGCTTTATACCGAATTTATGGACCACAAACTGAACTTTGTGGATACCCCCGGTTCGGATGACTTTGTGGGCGGTGTGATTTCTGCGTTCCGCGTTGCTTCTACTTGTGTTATGATCGTCAATGCACAACAAGGTGTGGAAGTGGGTACCGAAATCTTCGGCCGTTATGCAGCCCAATACAAAAAACCGATGATTTTCGGTATAAACCAATTGGACACTGAAAAAGCCAACTGGGACAACACTGTGGACATGTTGAAACAATCCTTCGGAAAACGCGTGGCTTTGATACAGTTCCCGGTTAACCCCGGTTTGGGATTTGATTCTTTTGTGGACGTGCTCATGATGAAGATGTACAAATTCGTCGATGAAAACGGTACCCGTGAAGAACATGAAATTCCTGCAGAACTGATGGATCAGGCGTTGGAATTGCAAGCTGCCTTGATGGAAGTGGCTGCAGAAAGCGACGAAGAATTGATGGAAAAATACTTCGATGCCGGTGAACTGACGCACGAAGAAATGATCAAAGGTCTGTACTTGGGATTCCAAGCCGGTACGTTGAACCCCGTGTTCTGCCTTTCTGCAAAGAAAGATATCGGTGTAAAACGTCTGATGGAATTCATCATCAACGTAGCTCCCGCTCCCTCAGCACGTACCGAAGAATTGCCTGATGGCAGCATTTTGGAGTGCAAAGAGGATGGTCCGACCGCTATCTTCGTTTACAAGACCGCTGTAGAACAGCACTTGGGTGAAGTTTCTTACTTCAAAGTGATGAGCGGTAAATTGACGGAAGGCCAAGATCTGATCAACCCGGAAACCGGTTCAAAAGAACGTATTTCTGCATTGTATGCCGTTGCCGGAAAGAAACGCGAAAAGGTATCAGAAATGATTGCCGGAGATATCGGATGTACCGTAAAACTGAAATCTGTAAAGACCAACCAGACCTTGTGTGCGCCCGGTAATGAAATCGTGTTTGCACCGATCGTTTTCCCGCAATCCAAGTTCCGCACTGCCATCAAGGCCGTCAATGAAAAAGACGAAGAAAAGTTGGGCGATGCATTGAACAAATTCAGCGCAGAAGATCCTACCATTACCGTACAATATGCCAAGGAATTGAAACAAACCATCCTTTCCGGTCAAGGTGAACACCACATCAATATCCTCAAATGGCACTTGAACAATGTTCATAAGCTTGATGTGGAATTGTTTGCTCCCCGGATTTCTTACCGTGAAACCATTACCAAGGTTGCATGTGCCGATTATCGTCACAAGAAACAATCAGGAGGTGCCGGTCAATTCGGTGAAGTTCACTTGTTGATCGAACCCTTCGTGGAAGGTGCTCCCCAAAATAACCGCTTCAAAGTGGACGGTAAGGAAATGGTATTGAACATCAAAGGCAAAGAAGAATACACCATGGATTGGGGTGGAAAACTCGAATTCTACAACTGTATCGTGGGTGGTTCCATTGATGCCCGTTTCATGCCGGCTATCTTGAAAGGTATCATGGAAAAGATGGAAGAAGGTCCGCTCACCGGTTCTTATGCACGTGATATTCGCGTATATGTATATGATGGTAAGATGCACCCGGTGGATTCCAACGAAATCTCCTTCAAATTGGCTTCCCGCAATGCCTTCAAAGAAGCGTTCCGCAATGCTGGCCCGAAGATTATGGAACCGGTATACAGTGTAGAAATCATGGTGCCCAGTGACAGTATGGGTGATGTGATGTCTGACCTGCAAAACCGTCGTGCAATGATCGAAGGTATGAGCAGCCAAAAAGGATTTGAAGTATTGAAAGCTCGTGTTCCGCTTGCTGAATTGTACAAATATTCCACTACTTTGAGTTCGTTGACTTCAGGCCGCGCTACCTTCACCATGGAATTCCTGGAATACGCACAAGTTCCTTCAGATGTTCAAGACAAACTCTTGAAAGCATACCAAGAAGAAGAAAAAGAAGACTAATTCTTTTTACAAATACCACAAAAGGACTCATCCGGCTCCGGCCCCGATGGGTCCTTTTTTTGTTTCTTGGTTATGTTGTACTTTTTTTCTAATTTCGTTGTTATGAATACTAACCGTCTCCTCCTGATTTCGGCCCTTCCGCTCCTGTTGGCCCTTCTGCAGCTGCCGGTTGGCTGCAGGTCCACTTCTCCGGCCCGCGCCTTAGCTCAGGTAGAA
>CALCYB010000101.1 GCA_937906485.1 uncultured Rikenellaceae bacterium | reverse complement strand
TCAATGGAATTGGAGGATTTGATAGGTACACCGATGACCGGCAGCGGAGTCAAGGCAGCAATGACGCCCGGAAGATGTGCAGCACCTCCGGCAGCAGCAATGATCACACGGATACCGCGATCATACGCCCCTTTAGCAAATTCAACCACTTGTTCCGGCACACGGTGCGCGGACAACGCATTTATTTCAAAAGGAATCTCCATCGAATTGAGAAATTCGGCAGCCTTTTTCATAATCGGGAGGTCTGATGTGCTCCCCATAATAATCGATACGACAGGTTTCATCTTCGTTTTTTTCTTAGTCAACAAAATTAGTGTTATTTTCGCACTTTAGAAAATAAATTCAGAACCCAATGGAAAGAGTTACCCTGCACGACAAGACCTTCCGCACGTATATCACCAATCAGGAGATAGAAAAGGACATTCAGGCAGTGGCCGACCGGCTCAATCACGATCTGGCCGGTGCAGAACACCCGATTTTTCTCTGCGTACTGAAGGGTTCCTTCATGTTTTTCGCCTCGCTGATGCAAAAACTCACCATCCAGCCTGAAGTCGAATTCATCCGCCTTGCCTCCTACACCGGCACCCAAAGCACCGGAGAAGTCAAGCAGATCATGGGGTTGGACCGGGATCTGACCGGAAAGACCGTCGTTCTGGTCGAAGACATCATTGACACAGGAAATACCATTGTCAAACTCCACGAACTGATCCGTCAGAAACAGGCCAAGGACATCCGCATCTGCACCCTCGTCATGAAGCCTGAAGTCTATGACAAGTCCCTGAAGATCGACTATTGTGCCCGGGAGATTGAAAACCGGTTCATTGTCGGTTACGGGCTGGACTATGACCAGTTGGGTCGCGAACTCAAGGACATCTACATCCTTGAGTCCTGATCCCCATCCACGCACATTCACCCTTAAGAACCATATTTATGAAATATTACATCTTATTTGGCCCTCCCGGTGCCGGAAAAGGCACACAAGCCCAAAAACTGGTTGAGAAATACCAATTCCACCATGTATCCACCGGAGAACTGCTCCGTAACGAAATGAGACAAGGGACCGAACTGGGCCGCCAAGCCGCTGCACTCATCGAAAAAGGCAACCTGGTACCGGACGAAATCGTAGTCGGCATGATCCGCAACGAACTCATCAATACCACAGAAGGAGACGGATTCCTCTTCGACGGTTTTCCGCGAACCACGGCACAAGCCCAAACCCTGGACCAACTGATGGCCGAACTGGGCAAACAGATTGACAGCGTTATCGCCCTCCACCTGCCGGACGAAATGATCTTTGACCGCATCCAACACCGTGCAGAGATCGAAGGCCGCAAGGACGATGCTGACCGTGCCACCATCCAGAACCGGATTGACACCTACCACAGCAAGACCGAGCCCATCATGGATTTCTACCGCCGACAAGGCAAATTTGTAGAAATTGACGGCACAGGAACCATTGACGAAGTCTTTGAGAAGATTACTTCCCTGTTAGAAAAATAATTCCACCAGCTCTTCGGCCTGAAGCACGCCGAAGTAATCCTTGAGCGGAAGCCGGTGTAAGGCCGGATAGAGGTCGTCGTATCGATGAGGAATCCCGATGACGGCGGCCTCTACTTCTTGCGTCGGCCGCACAAAGAAATAATCCCCCTGGATCCGACAGGCCGCAATTTTACCGGCCACAACGTTGAGTTGGACCTCAATCCAACCACAAGCAAATTTTTTCCCCTGCTGAAAATCATACTTCGGGGATTTGCCATAATTCCACGCATCCGTACCGTATTTCTCCTCCCGCAAACGGGTAATGGCCGCCACTTCCTCCGGCCGATAATCCGACACCCGGTAATCTCCTCCAGCCTTCAGAAAAAACATCTGCAGGTACTGCTGGAACTGTTGCATGGACATCTTGACCGGCAGGTGCTCCGCAATATTGGTCACCCGGCTGACATTGGACTTGACACTCTTGTCCTGAAATTTTTCCGGCCGGGTACGCAGTGCTCCCGAAAGGTCCCCGATGCTGGCATCAAACAACAACGTCCCGTGTTGCAGTACACGGTCTTTGTGGACACAAATGGCATTCCCGGAGAATTTACGTCCCTCTATCAACAAATCGTTCCGGCCTTCCAGTACAGCCGGAACCCCCAGCCCCTGTAGGGCCTCCAGGATAGGAGCGGTAAAACGGCGGAACATCTGCGCACTGTCCTCTCCGGGATGACGTTCCTCAATAAAGGTATAATTCAAATTGCCCAGGTCATGAAAAACGGCTCCCCCACCCGTAAGCCGACGCACAACCGGAATGTTCCGCTGGCGGACAAACGGCACATCGATCTCGGCCAACGAATTCTGGTTCTTGCCCACTATGACCGAAGGGGCATTGCGCCACAACCGGAAAACAGGTTCCTGGACCTGGGTCAACAGAAATTCTTCTGCTGCCAAGTTGTAATAAGGGTCAGTCGTCGTATCAAAAAGGCAACGCATGAATCAGGATTTAAAGGAAGACAACCATTTCTTATAACGGGCCGAAGAGGACCAGCGGCGCAGCACCCACGCCATCGCCAAAGCGACCACAATGCCCAACAATGCGCCACAACACACATCCAACGGAAAATGTTTGCCCACATAGATGCGGCTATAGGCCACCACAGCAGCCCATAGCAAAATCAGCACCGTATACAGACGACGCCGGAAGATGGCGGCACTCAACACCGCCAGACCAAAGGCATTGGCCGCATGGTTGGACGGAAAGCCATAGCGGCTCCCTTTCTTCTCCAACAGATGGATGTCCGCAGAAAGCTCCGGATCCCAACACGGCCGCAGCCGCTCAAAAAAATCTTTTCCGAAAGCCCCCAGGCGGTCGCAGATGGCGAAACACAACAACAAGGCGACCAAGCCGGAGAGTCCAAAGAAAACGCGGGACACACGCTGCGCACCACCGCGGGAGGTCCAGAACAGTCCAACGGCAATGCCGATATACAAGGGCAGCCACACCCAGGTTTTCGAGAAAAACACCATGACCGGATCCAACCACGGCACATGAGCACCGTTCAGCAACGAAAACAACGACCGGTCCGCCTGTATCAGTCCTTCCAGCATAACCTACTCATTGAGTTTCTTCCACAGCAGGTCCTTCAACTGCTGAACGTGATAACCGCTTACCGATGAGAAGAAGATATGGGGAACACCTTCCGGCAGGTGCGAGGCCATTTCCTGCATCAGTTCCTCGTCCAGCATATCGCTCTTGGAGATCGCCAGTATCCGCTGTTTGTCGAGCAGTTCCGGATTGTATTTCTCCAACTCGTTGAGCAGAACGGCATATTCCGCCGCCGGATCCTTGGAATCCGCTGCCACCAGAAACAGCAGCATGGAATTCCGTTCAATATGGCGCAGGAATCTCAACCCCAGACCACGACCCTCGTGTGCCCCTTCGATGATCCCCGGAATATCCGCCATCACAAAAGAACGGTCATCGTAATAATGTACAATGCCCAGGTTGGGCTCCATGGTGGTAAATGCGTAGTCCGCAATCTTGGGTTTGGCAGCCGAAACCGCAGCCAGCAAGGTAGATTTCCCGGCATTGGGGAAACCGACCAGCCCCACATCGGCCAGCAGTTTCAATTCCAGGATGAACCAGCCTTCATAACCCGGTTCGCCCGGTTGGGAATAACGCGGCGTCTGGTTGGTCGCCGACTTGAAATTGGCGTTGCCCAGACCTCCCCGTCCGCCTTTGACCAGAATCACCTCCTGCCCATCTTCCATGATTTCGCACAACACCTCACGGGTCTCCGCATCCCGGGCCACCGTTCCCAAAGGAACCTCCAGGACGATGTCTTCTCCGTTGGCCCCTTTGCACAAATTACCGCTTCCGTCTCCACCGTGTTCGGCTTTGATGTGTTTGCGGTACTTGAGGTGAATCAATGTCCAGTACTGGGCATTTCCCCGCAGGATGATATGACCACCCCGTCCGCCATCACCTCCGTCCGGCCCGCCTTTGGGCACATATTTTTCCCGACGCAGGTGTGTCGAACCTTTTCCACCATTCCCGGAAGCCAGGAATAATTTCACATAATCTATGAAATTGCTGTCTGCCATAAGCTCCTATATTACCTAAAGAAATCCAAGTTAAAACCTCATATGAACCACAAAGATAGTCATTCTTTTCAAAATAAAAGACAGGATAGCATTCAAGACAGATGCAAAAAAAGGACGGCCCGCGGGCCGTCCTTTGGTTTATCCGGGAATGAATCAGATTCCGTATCTCTTTTCTTTGGCTTTGACCAGCATGTCTTTCAATGCATCTGCGCAATCAACGATGGCATCTTCGAAAGAGTCTGCGGTCCGATCGATAATCAAGTCGTTACCGGGAATGGCTACACGTACTTTCGCGTTTTTCTTGTGATCGGGTTCCAGGGTCAGAGCAACTTCAACATTGATAATGTCTTCGTAGAATTTTGACAACTTACTCAATTTCTTGTCAATGAATTCCAACAATTTCTGATCAGCATCAAACTTGATGGATTGTACTCTAATGTCCATATTTACCTCCATTTTTTGCTCGTGGATGAGCGGTTATATACGTTTCCTTCAATTTTTCGAAAGAGTTGTGGGTATAAACCTGCGTGGCGGCCAGGGATCCGTGACCCAGCACCTCTTTGATGCTGTTCAGGTCCGTCCCGTTGTTCAACAAGTGGGTAGCCAACGAATGCCGGAGCACGTGCGGCGACTTCTTGCCGGAGAACCCTTCCAGTCCACTCAACTCTTTCCGTACCGCAAGATTGACAAATTGCGGGTACAGTTGATTTCCTCGGTCGGTAACAAAGAACCATTCGGGCGAAGCATCCGGGAACTCTTCCTTAACCCGTTTCAAATATAATGCAATTTCTTGAGAAATCCTAATCGGAACAGGAATTTCTCGCTCTTTGTCTCCTTTTCCGACAATCTTGAACAAGGAACGTGCCGAATCGAAATCCCGCACCCTCAGGTTGACCACTTCTGCACGTCGCATACCGGTCGCATAGAGCACCAGCATCAGCATCTTGTTGCGGTAAAACGGAAAATCCCAGTCACGCGAAGAGGAAGCGAAACACGAAAAATAATCTTCCAGGCTGGTTGCCTTGTAAAATTCCGGTAGCCGTTTGGACTGTTTGGGACGGACAAGGGTCTTGACCGGATTTTCCTGCATCCAACCCATCCGCACAAAATACCGGCAACAGGTACTGAATGCCGAGAGTTTCAGGTTCATGGTTGTCGCACTCTGCCCCCTTTCCTTCTCCCGGGCCAGAAACGAACGCAGGTGAACGGTCTCCCAGACCGAGAGCCACTCCTGGTCCGACACCGGCCAGGTGGGTGGAGTGGTCACCTCCCAGTTCCGATCCGCAAACATGAAAGCATAATAGTCCCGCAAAGCTTCTTCATACAGCGAACAGGTTCGCTCGGAAGCCCGTTTCTCTACCCTCAGGTAGGTCAGGAATTGGACGATGGGGATCAATCGTAGGCCTCCAGTGCTTTGATGATTTGTTCTTTTTGGGACTCACTCATCCCATTCGGTGCAGGAGCCGGGTTCATCGCCACTTCCAGGAACCCCTGTTTGTTGATGCCCACCGGCTTGGGCAAGCATCTTTCAGAAACAGCGGCACGCAGGGTCAGGATCCAGGCGCAGAACATTCCACTTTGAACAGGAACAACCATTATTAGCACGGTTGTTATAGTTCT
>CALCYB010000100.1 GCA_937906485.1 uncultured Rikenellaceae bacterium | reverse complement strand
AAGGGTCATAGATGGTTTTTTGGGCATCCCAACGAGCCAGTTCTGCCTCCGCTGTTCCTGGAAAACACCAGTCAAAAGGTTCCTCCATGCTTCCAATAAAAGTAGTGGGATGGGCTGTTGCATAGGCGATGGTCCCTGTTGTGGCATCGTGGTACATGGGGGCGGGCCATGTGATGGTGGAGGCGGCTGGCAGTTGTGATGCGGGATATTGGGTGTTCCCTGTTCCCAAAAAAGGATCTTTCCGTCCCCATTGGTAGAGCAAGCCCAATGCTTCCACACTGCGGGGAGCCGTGGACGTTGCTCCCAGGTTCCGGTCCATTAAGATGCCGGCATTGTTGAAATACTGTTGTTCCATCGGGGGGTCTGTAATCCAAATGTGCCAGGACCATAAAATAGTGCCTTCTTGATTTATCACCGCCACCAGTGCATTGCCTTCTTTGCCAAAATCGTTAAACTCAAATGCCACTTGGCCGTCTTGGTAGCAGATGGCACTGATCAAGCTACCTTCAGAGATACCTTTGTCGGATCCATAGCTTTCCCAGATGACCCTTGCCTGCTGAATGCCTTCGATTGCTTCCTGGCTATTGCCTTTTACCGTGGGGAACCGATATAGACCGGATTCTGAAATGATGTAGCAGTTGGCCGTTCCACCTTCAGACAAATCAGTGGCAGCTGCAACATCCAGATTCTCCTGATGTTGATAAGGGGATTTCCGGGTCATGAACTCCAGTGTTTCTGTATACTCTTTTTTTCCGTCAGCGGTGGTGATGCCCAGGCAACACTGGTAGGTGGTGTTTGGGAGCAGGTCTTCG
Organism: uncultured Rikenellaceae bacterium; assembly: GCA_937906485.1. GTDB lineage: Bacteria > Bacteroidota > Bacteroidia > Bacteroidales > UBA932 > JAGCJX01. The sequence continues at coordinate 567 of CALCYB010000100.1, read as the reverse complement.
GCCAGGATTTCAAATTCTTGGTCGTTGATCCATCTCACCTCCTTGATTACGCGTGCTGTCTGAGGACTAAAATTTTTCCCCTGTCCATAATACAAGGTGGGGGCCATTTCATGGGCCGCAGTTGTTTGAGACAGAATGGTGCCTTTAAACGAGGCATTCGAAACATACGTACCTTTGATGGTAAGGCTGGCTTGGGTTGTTGGGTTGGGCTGGTTTCCGGATGAGGGATCCGTATCCGGGTTACAGCCGGTCATCAAGGCCACCAGGCCGAGAAGAAATGCAGTCAAATGTAGAATAGTCGGCTTCATGGGTACAAATGTACGACAAACCGACACAAAATGGAAAATCGTTGTTTTATTTCAGATCAAGTAGGATAACCAAAAGTTATTATAAAAATTATGAATTTGAGGGGAAACAGAACCTCGTTCCTCTCTCAATAAGAGACGGAGCCAGGATGACAACCAGGTCTATTCCAGTCATTTCCGAAATTTGTTCGGGAGAGAAGCCTTTGGATTGCCTGCTATCGTTGACAGGATAACAGCCATTATCGCTTGTGTATTTTTTGTT
>CALCYB010000099.1 GCA_937906485.1 uncultured Rikenellaceae bacterium | reverse complement strand
TGCAGAAGCTGGTCGGACTACACCTGCGACCCATCGCTCTGGTCCAGGATACCGTCACGGATTCTGCAGTCCGCCGGCTGCTTTTTGATGCAGGAGACGACATTGACGATCTGATGCTGCTCTGCGGTGCGGACATCACGTCCAAGAACGAAATGACCGTCCGCAAACACAAACGCAATTTCGAATTGGTTCGTGAGAAACTCATTGAGGTAGAAGAAAAAGACGCCATCCGCAACTTCAAGCCACCGGTAGATGGCGCGCTAATCATGCGCGTGTTCAACATTCCTCCCGGCCCGCAGATCGGCATCATCAAAGAATACATCAAGAATGCCATCCTGGACGACGGAGTGGAAAACAGTCTGAAAGCCACCTTGCCCCTGATGATGAAAAAAGGCGAGGAACTGGGACTGACCCCGATCCTCACCCTTGATCAGTTGCTTGCCGAAACCGGACAACCGTCCTGACGGAAGGTTATTCTTTCAGTTTCTTGTATTTGAAGCGCTTGGGTTCAACATTGCCTAAGCGCATTTTTTTGTTCTCTTCGTATTCGGAATAAGTCCCTTCAAAGAAATAGACCTTGGACTCACCTTCAAATGCCAGAATGTGGGTAGCAATCCGGTCCAGGAACCAACGGTCGTGTGAAATCACCACGGCACAGCCGGCAAAGTTTTCCAACCCTTCTTCCAAAGCGCGGATGGTGTTCACGTCCACGTCGTTGGTCGGTTCGTCCAACAACAGCACATTGGCCTCCTGTTTCAAGGTCAGCGCAAGGTGCAGACGGTTGCGTTCACCACCACTGAGGATGCCACATTTTTTCTCCTGATCTGCACCGGAGAAATTGAAGCGGGACACATAAGCACGTGCATTGACTTCCTTATTGCCCAGACGCACAAACTCCGAATCATCCGCGATGGTTTCGTACACGGTCTTGTCCGGATCAATTTCCTTGTGCTGTTGGTCCACATATGCGATCTTGACAGTTTCGCCCACGGTAAATTCTCCTCGGTCGGCCTGTTCGATGCCCATTATCAGGCGGAAGAGTGTCGTTTTACCGGCACCATTCGGACCGATAACCCCAACAATTCCCCCTTGCGGAAGTTTGAAATCCAGGCCTTCGAACAGGATCCGATCACCGAATCCCTTGGTCACATCCTTCGCCTCAATCACACGGCTACCCAACCGGGGACCGTTCGGAATGAAGATTTCCAGACGTTCTTCCTTTTGACGGCCATCCTCGTTCAACATCTTTTCGTACGCAGACAGACGGGCTTTGGACTTGGCATGACGTGCCTTGGGTGCCATCCGTACCCATTCCAATTCGCGTTCCAGGGTCTTGCGACGTTTGCTTTCCTGTTTCTCTTCCTGGGCCAGACGCTTGCTCTTCTGATCCAACCAGGAAGAATAGTTTCCTTTCCAGGGAATTCCTTCCCCACGGTCCAGTTCCAGGATCCAACCGGCCACGTTATCCAGGAAATAACGGTCGTGGGTAACCGCAATCACAGTACCTTTGTATTGTTGCAGGTGAGCTTCCAGCCATTGGATACTTTCGGTGTCCAGGTGGTTGGTCGGCTCGTCCAACAACAGCACATCCGGCTCACGCAACAACAGGCGGCACAAAGCGACACGACGACGTTCCCCTCCACTGAGGTTCTTCACCAATGCATCCGGCTCCGGACATTGCAGGGCATCCATCGCCCGTTCAAGTTTGGAGTCAATATCCCAACCACCGACATGGTCGATCTTCTCGGTCAATTCGCCTTGATAAGCGATCAGTTTGTTCATTTCGTCATCTTCCAACGGCTCACAGAACTTCAGGTTCACCGCTTCGTACTCCTTCAACAGGTCCACCACTTCCTGAACGCCTTCTTCCACCACTTCCCGCACCGTCTTGGTGTCGTCCAACTGGGGCTCCTGCTCCAGGTAACCGACGGTATAGCCCGGTGCCCATACCACTTCTCCCTGATAGGATTTTTCCAAACCGGCAATGATCTTCATCAATGTGGATTTACCGGAACCGTTCAAACCGATGATTCCGATTTTTGCGCCATAGAAGAAAGACAAGTAGATGTCCTTCAGGATGACTTTATTGTTGTGGGGGAGGATCTTTCCTACCCCATTCATGGAAAAAATAATCTTTTCGTCTGCCATAATCTTGTATTTGACGACAAAATTACGAATTAATTAGGAATTGTCCTTGCGCTCCCTGATCAATTGATGATAGTTCACCCCTCTTTCCTGCAACAGACGGCGGGAAAGGGTCCGTTCATTGGTAAAACCTGCAGCAGCATAATAATCAACCTGATCCTTGTCCAGCTTCTGCCGCTGCAAGGGATCGTCCAGGATTCCATCCAAGGCTTCCATCCGAAGCCGGAACAGGTAATCCCTGAAATGCTCCCCTGACAACGCAAAGGCCCGCGACAGGTAGGTCCGGTTCGTTCCTACCCGCATCGCCAATTGATTCAAACTCAATTTCGGCAGCAGATAAAGACGTTCTTTCCTTACCTGCTGGTCCACACACCGGAACAGGTGACGCATCTTGAGGTATTCTTTTTCATAAGCAGAAGAACGTACCGCCTCCTCTTGCATAGCCTTTTCGGCTTCCCTACGCGGTTGCGTGTGGTTGGCCAACCCTCGCAACCAATCTCCAATCTCACTGACTTTCATTCATTTTACGTTGTTTCACATCCCTACACCACTCGCCCGGGGTCTGCCCGGTGTTCAATTTGAACGAAAAGGTAAACGAGGACTGATTTTTAAATCCGCTCCGCTCACACAATTCCATCAGCGACAAATTCGGATCAGCCTCAAACAGCAGCATGGCCTCCTGCACCCGATAAGCATTCACAAATTCCCGAAAATTGACCCGAAGCTCAATGTTTACACACTTGGACAAGTAAGTTTTGTTGGTACCCAGCTCAAAGGCCACCTCATCCAGGGTCAGATTGGGACGCAGGAAGATCTTCTTATCCCGAAACAGGCGCAACAGACGACCGGGAATGGATGCCGCATCAAAATCCTCCGCAGAAAAACGGAAGCCCATGGGCGGGACCTCCCCCGGTGGAGAAAGATCCTGAAAAGTGGATGTTTCCGGGGACTTACTCCGAAGAGCAGTATACAGCAGACAGAAAAAATCCACCTGGAAAGCGAGAGCCACCATCAGCATCACCCATTCCTTATCGGGGAAAAAGAGCATCAGCAGTCCGACAGCCATACAAACCCCGATTCCCACCCATCGTCCATACCCCACGAACCTTGCTTTTGGCAAACAAAGGGTACAGAAGACCCGGATCTGATATAGCTGGAACAGCAAAAACTGCTTTACATACTGCTTCTTGGTCATCGGATCCTCCAGCACGAAACCAAGCAGCAGTACAAGTACCATCACCCCACAGGCAGACAAATAGATCCACAGGCACCGTTGCCTGGCAGCAGGACCGGCATCAGGATCATTAAGGTCTGACTGACGATGGACGTATAGTAAAAAAAAGGCAGCTGCCCCATAGACAGCCACCCAAATCAATTGAGGCACCAGCGCCTCCCAATGCATTAGTCTTGTCATCATTGTTTCTCCTGCGACTTGGGCTGATGTAAAATTACACAATCTTCAGCCGAAACAAAGAGAAAGATAACTGACAGACAAAGATTTATCTGTTTTTAAAAAATATTTTTTTTGTAAAAAAACTTCTACTTCCTGATCTGATCAAAACCTTGTCCATAAACTCCTGACACAGCACCCATTGACAAGAAAGCATCTTTATCCACCTCACGAATGATGCGCATGATGAAACTGGTTTCGGTCTTGCGGGTAATCACCAGCAGAATCTTGCCTTCCTTCTTGGTAAACCAGCCGGTGCCGTCCAGAACCGTCACACCCCGGTGGAGTTCGCCGGTAATCCGGTCAGCAATTTCCTCATATTTCTTGGAGAAGATAATCAGTTGGACCGATTGCTTGGTTCCTGAAATGAACATATCCAAAGCACTTCCACAGACAAAAATCAGGATATAACCATAAACCAAAGTTGCCATTCGGGCTCCAATCCCCTGATCGGTGGGTACCAACAACGAAGAGGCCACGATAAAGATATCGATCAGCAGCAGCAGACGGCCCGGAGAAATGTTGTAATACTTGTTGATCATCAAGACCACAATGTCTGTTCCACCGGTACTTCCTCCTTGATTGAAGGTAATCCCGATTCCCACACCGGACATCACCCCTCCGATAATGGTACACAACAGGTCCCCGTTGCTGGACATCTGATCGATAAATTCCTGCGGAATGATCATCGGCCAGACTTCATAGGCGAGCGAGGCCACAATGATGGCAAAGACCGTCTTGATACCAAAGCCTTTCCCGAGGATCTTCAAAGCAATCAGCAAGAGGATCAGGTTGATAAAGAAGAACGAATAGCTGACAGGAATACCGGTAATGTACTGAATCACCGCACCAATACCGGAAACACCGCCACCCACCAGATTATTCGGCAGCAAGAAAATGGACCAACCGCCCGTATAGCAGAGCAAACCTAACGTAATGATAAAGTACGCCTTGACTTCTTGCAGAATTTTCTTAGTAGTCGGATTCATAATTCAAGTTCACTAAATAAAGGATATTAATAAACAATGTTGATAATCTTCCCAGGGACCACGATCACCTTCTTGACCGGAGAGCCTGCCAGGTACTTTTCACAGTTAGGATCCGCCAAAGCCGCGGCTTCCACTTCTTTCGGTCCCATGGATTTGGAAAGGGTCATCTTGAAACGCATCTTGCCATTGAAAGAAACCGGGTATTCACAAGTATCTTCTACCGTGTACGCTTCCACATAGGTCGGGAATACCGCCTTGGAAATACTTTCCTGATGACCCAGCGCTTCCCACAATTCTTCTGCAAGGTGAGGAGCAAAAGGAGAAAGCAGGATGGTCAGCGGCTCCAGAATCTCACGCTCGTGGCATTGCAGATCGGTCAGTTCGTTGACCGCAATCATGAAGGCACTCACTGAAGTATTGAACGAGAAGTTTTCGATATCCACTTCCACTTTATGAATCAGTTTGTGCAACACTTTCAAGGTCTTCTTATCGGCCGGCTGATCGGTAATGATATTGACCCCTTCGCGGAAATACAGTTTCCAGACTTTTCTCAAAAAGCGGTGCACCCCATCTATTCCTTTGGTATCCCAGGGCTTGGATTGTTCCAGCGGACCGAGAAACATTTCATACATGCGCAAGGTATCTGCGCCGTAGGATTCGCAGATGCGGTCCGGATTCACGACATTGAACATGGACTTGCTCATCTTTTCAACGGCCCATCCGCAGATGTACTCGCCATCCTCCAGGATAAACTCGGCAGCCGCATAATCCGGCATCCATGCGCGGAAGCCCTCGATATCCAGCCGGTCATTGTTGACCAGGTTGACATCCACATGGATTTCCGTCGTGTCGTACTGGTCCTTCAGTCCCAATGAGACAAAGGTATTGGTGTTCTTGATGCGGTACACGAAATTGGAACGGCCCTGGATCATACCTTGGTTGACCAGTTTCTTGAAAGGTTCCTTTTCACAGATGTATCCCAGGTCATAGAGGAATTTGTTCCAGAAACGGGCATAGATCAAGTGGCCGGTAGCGTGTTCTGTTCCGCCAATGTACAGGTCCACGTTGCGCCAATACTGGTTGGCCTGAGGGCTGACCAGTGCCTGGTCGTTATGCGGATCCATGTAGCGCAGGTAGTAGGCGCTGGATCCTGCAAAACCGGGCATTGTGCTCTTTTCGATAGGATAACCTTCATAGGTCCAGTCTTTTGCACGTCCCAACGGCGGTTCTCCCGTTTCGGTCGGCAGGAACTTGTCCACTTCCGGCAAGGTCAACGGCAGAGCACTTTCGGGAATCGGGCAAGCAATTCCGTCCTTAAAATAAATCGGGAAGGGTTCTCCCCAATAGCGTTGACGGGAGAAGATGGCATCCCGCAGACGGTAATTCACTTTGCGACGGCCGATGCCCATCTCTTCCACACGGTCAATGGCCGCGGGGATGGCTTGTTGCACGGTCATGCCGTTCAAGAAACCGGAGTTGCACATAATACCCTCCTTGGCATCAAAACTTTCTTGGGAAACATCCGCTCCCTCGATCAGAGGAATCACGGGCAGGTTGAACTGACGCGCAAAGGCATAGTCCCGGCTATCGTGTGCCGGCACAGCATAACCGGAAAGCACATATTCAGAAACCCATACCGGCACTTGTTCGCCCGTAAACGGATTCTGTGCATAGGAACCGGTAAAGACGCCGGTCACCTTACGGGTTTCGGCCATTCTTTCACGTTCGGTCTTCTTGCGGGCAGCGACCAGGTATTCCTCAACCGCCTCTTTCTGCTCGGGACGGGTCAATTTTTCCACCCATTCGCTTTCGGGAGCCAGCACCATAAAGGTAACCCCGAAGACAGTGTCTGCACGGGTAGTAAAAATGGTCATGTCGTATTCTTGGGTGCCATTGGATACCTTGAAAATCATTTCTGCTCCTTGGGAGCGTCCGATCCAGTTGCGCTGCATGTCTTTGAGGGAATCGGTCCAATCCAAGTCTTCCAGATCATTAAGCAAACGCTCTGCATAGGCCGAAACACGCAACTGCCATTGCTTCATTTTCTTTTGCTCCACCGGATGTCCTCCCCGGATGGAGATGCCTTCCTTGACTTCGTCGTTGGCCAACACAGTACCCAGGGCCGGGCACCAGTTCACAGCTGTTTCGCCTTGGTAAGCAATGCGATAATTCATCAGGATGGCGGAGCGGGTCGCTTCGTCCATTTCGGCCCAGGCAGCGGCCGTAAATGCAGGAGCATCGGAGCAGGCGGCATTTACACCGTAACTGCCACTGGCAGCAAAACGGGCTTCCAATTCAGCAATCGGCTCTGCACGTTGGGTATCCAGGTTGTACCAATGGTTGAACATTTGCAGGAAAGCCCATTGGGTCCATTTGTAATAGGACGGATCACAAGTCTTCACCTCACGGGACCAGTCATACGAAAAACCGATCTTGTCCAGTTGCTCACGGTAACGGGCAATGTTTTGCGTCGTGGTAGCTTCGGGATGCTTTCCTGTTTGGATCGCATACTGTTCTGCAGGCAGACCGAAAGCATCGTAACCCATCGGATGAAGGACATTGAAACCTTTCAAGCGCTTGTATCGGCTGAAAATATCGCTGGCGATGTACCCCAGCGGGTGACCGACATGAAGTCCTGCTCCCGAGGGATAAGGGAACATGTCCAACACATAGTATTTCGGTTTTGCAGGATCGGTTTCTACGCGAAAAGTTCCTTGCTCAGCCCAATAACGCTGCCATTTCCGTTCAATCTCTGAAAAATTGTACTCCATTGTTTCTCAATAGCTTAATGAATTATCTCGTATTTAACTTGCAAAGGTATAAAAACCTACCGTTTTTCAAGTCGAAATTCGATGGGAATTGTATATTTTACCCGAACTTTTCGTCCACTGACCTGCCCGGGCTTCCATTTCGGAGAAGCGGACACGACCCGGACCGCTTCCTGGTCCAAATCCTCTTCAACTCCCCGAACCACTTGCACATGGGTTACAGAACCGTCTTTTTCCACGATAAAGGATACCATGACCGTTCCCTGTATGCCTTGGCTCAACGAATAATCCGGATAACGCAAATAATCGTACACCCACTGTTCCAGGAACCGGCGCTCGTCCCCGTGGAAAAACTCGGGTGCTTTGTCCACATCTCTGGGAGCATAAACAATCTCCTGTGAAGCATCAGCCGGTCCATCAGGGGACGGATGGGTACTGCCCCACTCCAGCGGATCATCCTGACGGGCTGCCTGCAGCACAAAATTCAAGGCATAGCCGCAAAGGGCTTCCATGGCATCGTAGTTCAAGGTTGCCGCCTGATCGCGCACCGTATTGGTTTCCAGGGTCCGACCATTGGTAAACAAGACGGCCGGCAACTGACGCTCATAAAAGGCCAGGTAATCGGAAGACAAGGACATGGCCTCGTTCCAGGCGGGAGCCGGGTAGCCGGAATCATCCCCTACAACCTGAACCAATTCCGCAATTTGCTGGTGAGGTCCTCCGGTAAAGTAATAATAGCGGTAACCGCCTCCCGGACGTCCCACCTGGTGCAGATCCACCATAACCGATACTGAATCCACCTGAGGAAAGGCCCGATTGACAAAATACCAGGAACCCGCCTGGCCCAGTTCCCCGGCACCAAAAGCCACAAACACCACAGACCGACGCAGCAGGAAAGAGGTCTGGGCCATCTGCTGGGCCATTTCGAGCAGCACCGCCAGACCGGAAGCATTGTTGTCCGCTCCCGGGAAGAGCTGCATCTGTTCCTGACCGTTGTGCATCAGACGGTTGACTCCCATGTGATCCAGGTTGGCACCCACCACGACAAACTGGTTGCGCAACTGCGGGTCATAGCCTTCCAACCCCCCGACAATGTTACGGGAATGCAACGTATCTCCAGCCTGGACAATGGAAAAATCCTGTCCCGAGGGCAGACACAGCATCTGCAAACCATAGGACGACAGACAATCGTACACATACGTTGCCGCCTTCTCCTCCCCTGGCGAACCGGCTTTACGGCCCTGCATATCCTCAGCGGTGAGGACCTGAACATGTTGTTTCAAATGTTGCTTTACTTGTGCCTGTGCAACCCAGGGGTACAACATCAACCCACACAACAGACTGCACACCAATCGTATTCTATTTTTCATAACCGGCGCTAAAACAAGAATCAAGCCAAAAAAGAGGTCGAAGACCACGCCTCCGACCTCCGTTTATTACAGGGTAATGGATTAACCTTTGTAGAAGGGAGTTTTTACCACCACGGCTTTCAAAAGACGGTCACGCACTTTGATGAAGATTTCGGTACCGAGTTTGAAGTGAGGAGCAGCCACATATGCCATACCCACTGCTTTTTTCACAGACGGGCCCATGGTGCCGGAAGTCACGAAACCGATTTCATTGCCCTCTGCATCGCATACCGGATAGCCATGACGAGGAATACCCCGATCCACGAGTTCAAAACCGACCAGTTTGCGTTTCAGACCTTCAGCCTTTTGGTTCAACATGTACGCCTTGTCCAAAAAGTCGCCTTTTGTGTCGCTGAACTTGGTCAACCAGTTCAGACCGGCTTCCAGGGGAGAAGTCGTATCGTCGATATCATTTCCATACAAGCAGAAGCCCATTTCCAGACGCAGGGTATCACGGGCGCCCAAACCGATGGGACGGATACCTTCTTCTTTACCGGCTTCGAAAACAGCGTTCCACAATTGGTCGGCATCTTCGTTGGCTACGTACACTTCGCATCCGCCGGAACCGGTGTAACCGGTGGTAGAAAGAATGGCATTCTTGATACCGCCTACCGTCAGCTTCTTGAAGGTGTAGTATTCCATGTCGGTTACATTTTCATCACAGATCTTTTGCATGACAGCCAAAGCCTTGGGACCTTGGATGGCCAACTGGCAGATCTCGTCGGAAGCGTTGTACAGTTCTTTGCCCGGAGTGATGTTGAACTTGGGAGCAATCGCGCACAAGTGTGCCCAATCCTTTTCAATATTGGCTGCATTGGGAACGAGCAGGTAGGTTTCTGCGTCCACGCAGTACACCAACAAGTCATCCACGATACCGCCTTTGCCATTGGGCATGCAGGAATATTGTACTTTACCCGGATAAAGCGCAGCCACGTCATTGGTGGTCACGTATTGCAGAAAAGCCAAAGCGTTGGGGCCCTTTACCCAGAATTCACCCATGTGGGAGACATCAAATACACCGACAGCCTGGCGCACCCAGTTGTGTTCGTCGTTGATACCCACGTATTCTACCGGCATGTTGTAACCGGCAAACGGCACCATCTTGGCACCCAATGCAATGTGTTTTTCAGTAAATGCTGTAGTTTTCATTTGTCAAATGTATAAATCTAGTTATGATTAATCATGGAGTTGTTGTTGGACATCGTAAATCCAGATATCTTCGGGAGCGAACTCGTACTGGATCAGATCATCAATGGCCCGATAAGCCTGACGGAACGAATCATAACCGGCCACGGCCACACCGTCAAAACCGTTTTTGAAATGGATGGTCTGCGGCTGATAACCTTCTTTGGTCAGCAACGCCACCATTCTTTCTGCGTTGGAGTGCGTCAGGAAACTGCCTACGACTACCAGATAACGTCCATTGAACTTGGGCTTGGCGGCTTCCAGGGCTTGTGCATAAGCTATTGAATCGGCCTTGGCCCGGTTGATGGAATCTTGTACAAAACGGGCACGAGCCTGAGCCTGTTCTTCGATTCGCATTCTTTCCAGATCGTCAGAGGTCGGTTTTCCCAATATAGAACGGAAGAAATCACACCCGCTGACCAAAAGAACCACGGTCAGGAGCGCAACGATAAATTTGGTTGTTCTCATACGAATGGGTATTAAGGATTTTTATTCGAACAAATTTAGGGAATTCTCTTGCAACCGCAAAAAAAATGTATATTTACAATTCAAAAACAAAATTATGGAAAAAGCAGACAATAAAAACATAATCCGCCGCCTGCTGGTCATCCTTCGGGACATTACCCGAGTAAGTGATGACCTGGACCTGCAAGGAGCAACCGCCAACATCACCCGGAATATTTCCTTCAAAGGACCGAACGTATACATCCTGGTCGCCGCCATCGTGATTGCATCTGTCGGACTGAATGTCAATTCCATCCCGGTCATCATCGGCGCGATGTTGATTTCTCCGCTGATGGGTCCGATCATCGGCATCGGCTACGGCATGGGCGTCAACGACATGACCCTGCTCCGAAAAGCAGCCAAAAACCTGCTGATCATGGTCATCTTCAGTCTGATCGCCTCCTTCCTGTATTTTCTGCTGACCCCACTTTCAATGGAGAACCCTTCCGAACTGCTGGCCCGCACCAACCCGACCATCTTTGACGTGCTGATCGCCCTGTTCGGTGGATTTGCCGGCATCATTGAAATCAGCCGCAAGGAAAAAGGATCGGTCTTTTCCGGAGTAGCGATTGCGACCGCCTTGATGCCCCCGTTGTGCACCTGTGGGTACGCCCTGGCCACCGGCCAATGGAACTACTTCATCGGGGCCATCTACCTGTTCTTCATCAACGGTGTGTTTATTGCCCTGGCCACCTTCCTCACTGTCAAGCACCTGCATTTTCCGGAAGCCAGTTTCTCCGATCCGCTCCGCCAACGCAAAGTACACCGCACCATCTCGGTGCTGACCGTCATCCTGATCATTCCGAGCATCTATTCGGCCATCATCGTCACCAAAGAGAACCGGATTTCGCTGCGTGTAAATGAATTCATCAAGGAAAACAAAACCCTCTCCCGTAGTTATATCTACGATTATAACATTGATTTCCATAAGAAACCGGCACAAGTGCGCATCTCCATCGCCGGAGATGCCCTCAGCGACATGGAGAAGGAAGTCCTGTTCCAAAGCATAGAGAAACACGGTCTGATGCGCTCTCAACTGCTGATCCAGCAGAATGTGGCAGACATCAAGAACGAAACGGGAGAAAAGGCCTTGTTCCAAAGCATTTTCGAACGGAACGACCAGGAAATCCGCCGTCGAGAAGAACTCATTGCCAAAATGGAAAAAGAACTGAAGCAATACCGCGAACAGGAACTCCCGTACGAGCAGGTTATCCGCGAAATCCTGGCCCAGTACCCGAATATCGAATCCTTCTCCCTGACCCGAGGAGCAGAAGTGGATCCGGCAACTTTCCAACCGGAAGAGACCATCATCCTGCTGGTGCATTGGAAAAACCCGCTTCCGGCAGAAGACTGCAAGAAAATCGAAGACTGGCTGAAAGTCAGATTGTCATTCAGCAACCTGCATCTAGTTCAGTACTAAGTCCATGAAGCATCCCCCAAAGCCTTATCCACTCCTTATCCTGCTCTTGCTGCTGATGCCGGGAACCGGCCGGTCCTGGGCAAAGGATACCGTTCGGATTGCCTTTTTGGGCGACATCATGATGCATCAGGCGCAACTGGATGCAGCGCGAATTCCGGGAGCAGATCCTGCCCTGTCCTCCTCCTACGATTTCTCGTCCTACTTTCGGAACATCCATCCCCTGCTCGACAAAGCGGATCTGGTGGTGGCCAACTTGGAATGTACCTTGGAGAGTGTTCCTTACAGCGGCTATCCCTGCTTCTCTGCCCCAGCCACCCTGCTGCTGCAGGCCCAAAAAAACGGCATTGATCTGTTCCTGTGTGCAAACAACCACATCGTGGACAAAGGGCGCAAAGGTCTGGAAAACACCGTCCATACTTTTGAACAGCACCAGGCCGCCTTCACCGGCTGTTACCGTGACTCCAGTGATCTGCTCGCACGGGATCCGTATATAATCGAACGAAAAGGACAACGACTCGCTTTCATCAACTTCACCTACGGGACCAACGGCATACCGGTTCCCTCTCCCTGGATCATCAACCGACTGGACAGCAGCAGTATAACAGGCAGTCTGCAACGTGCCAAAGCGCAGCAGGCCGACTGGATCATCGCACTCCCGCATTGGGGCGAAGAATACCGGCTCACCCCCTCTGGGGCGCAGGAGCAATGGGCCCGATGGCTGCACGAACAAGGAGTACGCATCATCATCGGATCCCATCCCCACGTGGTACAGCCTTTGCAGGAAAGTCATGACGGTTATGGCCGCCAGCAATTGTGCTGGTATTCCCTGGGCAATGCCATTTCCAACATGAGCCAGGAAAACACCCGGACCGGTTTCCTGGTGGAAATCGCCTTGACCCGCGACCTGCTCGGACGGCTGGTCATTGCCGATTACCGGACCACCTGGCTGTGGTGCTCGCACGCAGGCGGCTACGAAAAAGGCTACACCATCCTGCCCATTGAAGACTTCCTCGGGAAAAGGACAGCCTTCCTCAACCCGGCTGATTACGACCGCATGGTCCAAGAATACAAACGGATTAAACCCATCATTGAAGAACAATAAATCAGATCCATGAATCTCGACAAGACCCTCCACCTTGAAGAAATCGACCCGATTTCCATCTACGGCGTCAACAACCGCAACCTCGAACGGCTGCAGGATTTTTTTCCGAAACTGAAAGTCATTGCACGTGGAAACGACCTCAAGATCCACGGCAACCCGAACGATATCCAGCATTTTGAAGAGGCGCTACAGGCCCTGATTGCCCTGCGCCGCCGCAAGAGCCACCTGACACCGGCCGATGTGGAACAATTGTTTGAAGAAAAAGAATTCCGGTCCGAAGAACACAATACCGACCCCTACACCATCGTCTATGGCAACGAAGGACGCATCATTTCAGCAAGAACCCCCAACCAGAAAAAACTGGTGGACCTTTATGCCAAAAACGACCTGCTTTTCGCTGTGGGACCTGCCGGGTCCGGAAAAACCTATACAGCCATTGCTCTGGCAGTAAAAGCACTGAAAAACAGAGAAGTCAAAAAACTGATCCTGACCCGCCCCGCCGTAGAAGCAGGAGAACGCTTGGGATTCCTGCCCGGCGACATGAAAGAAAAACTGGATCCGTACCTGCAACCGCTGTACGATGCGCTGCACGACATGATTCATCCCAAGAAACTGCAGGCCCTGATGGAAGAAGGCATCATACAGATCGCCCCGTTGGCTTATATGCGCGGACGGACCCTGGACAGTGCTTTTGTCATTCTGGACGAAGCACAGAACACCAGCCTGAGCCAGTTGAAGATGTTCCTGACCCGGATGGGCTGCCACGCCAAGTTCATTGTTACCGGGGATGCCACACAAATCGACTTGCCCAACAAACGTGATTCGGGCCTGTTGCGGGGCATTGAACTGGTCCGCAATATTCCGGGTGTAGGAGTAGTGGAATTCGCCACCGGAGACATTGTCCGTCACCCGCTGGTCAGCAAGATTGTCAAAGCGTTTGAACAGCTACCAGCTGCCACCGGCACCACCGCCACCAAAGCTTCCGCCGCCAAAACCACCGCCGAAGCCTCCGAAACCTCCACCGAAACCGCTTCCTCCCCCGAAGCCTCCGCCTCGGTGTGAGTGATGGCCACTGTTGAAAAGGGTGGACCAGAAAATGGCATCGGCAACCGATGAGGTCCGGCTGCCCGATCCGGCAATCACCGTCGGACCATGGCGTTTCTGTTGGATCAACAGGAAGAAAATAAAGGCAGTAAACAGCAACAAGAAAATCAAGGCAGCGATAATGGCCGCCCGGTCTTCGGCTTGCTGCAGTTCCTCGTAGGTCACCTCGCCAGCGGCCAGGGGCATGAGTACCTCCAACGCAGCTTCCACGCCACCATAATAGTCATTGTTCTTGAAATGAGCGATCAATTGCTGATCGACAATCCGTTTGGCCACACCATCCGGAATGGCCGGCTCCAGGCCATAGCCGACAGCGATGAACACCTGCCCCGGAGTACTGGTCTTGGGCTTGATCAGCAAGACAATTCCATTATCAAACTGCTCGTTGCCCACACCCCATTGCTCTCCAATCTCCACTGCGTATTCCATGGCCGAATAATCCCCCAGGTCCGGGGTCGTCACCACGACAATCCGGTTGGAAGTACGGGCCGCGAACTCCACCAGCGTCTGCTCCAAGGCTTGTTGTTCCCGGCTGGAGAAAATATCTGCATAGTCATTGACTGCTGTCGGGACGGCCGGTTTGGGGGGAATCTGTGCAGAGACACAGCAGCACCAGCAGCCCAACAAAGTCACAAACAGGCTTTTAATCACCGAAGGATATCTCATCACTCTGCTCATTGATATCATCTGTTTGATAGGGGAAATACTGTTTCAATTGAATACCGGCCTGACGGATGGCTTCCACCATCCCCTCAGCATACGCACCGGAAACAAAACCGGCGACCAGACGGTCCTTGACTGTATCCCAGAAACCGGCAGGCACTACCTGATCGATGCCTTGGTCGCCAATGATGGCCAACTTATGCGACTGGAACGCCACATAAATCAGCACACCGTTCCGAAGTGCGGTCCGGTCCATTTTCAGTTGATGAAACACGGCAACCGCCCGCTGAACAGGATCCCCACTGCATTTGGACTCGATGTGCACACGGATTTCACCAGAGGTATTCAATTCTGCCTCTTGGATAGCGGCAACAATGCTTCGCTGTTGCTCAGGGGACAGGAACCTGGATGCACCCATGATCCTAGAAACTGACTACCGGAGCCGTAGCAGCTCCTTCTTGTGCTTCGAAATAAGGTTTTTTCTCAAAACCGAACAGATTAGCCACCAGGTTTCTGGGGAACGTCCGCAGGGCCGTATTGTAAGCCTTGGCGGCTTCGTTGAACTTCTTGCGTTCTACAGCAATCCGGTTTTCGGTACCGCTCAATTCGGCTTGCAGTTCAGAAAAATTCTGATTGGCCTTCAAATCGGGATAATTCTCGGTCAGCATCAACAGCCGGCCCAGGGCTTGTCCCAATTCGCCTTGTGCCTGTTGGTAGGCTGCCAATTGTTCGGGAGTGGCTTGCGTAGGATCTATGGTCATCTGCGTTGCACGCGCACGGGCAGCAACCACACCCTCCAGGGTTTCTGATTCATGGGCGGCATACCCTTTGACCGTTGCCACCAGGTTCGGAATCAGGTCAGCACGACGTTGGTAAACATTTTCCACCTGGGACCATGCGGCAGTCACCTGCTCTTCCATACGGACCAGTCCGTTATAGGTGTTTTTAAACCACAAGAAAACTGCGAGGACGACAACCACGATGCCAATTCCCCAAATCATTCCTTTTTTCATACTGTATTGTACTGTTGTTAATGTCTTATTCCTTATTGCGCCATGCGGACACAACGCACCATTACCCCAAAAGCAGCCTTGTCCACAAAATGAACCAGGCAATCGGGCTGGTTGTAATAGATGTAGCGGTAATAGGCCGTCTGCTCATCACATTGGGTGGACGACCACCACATTCCGTACTCATTCTTGTTCAAAAAACGCAGGTACGAATCCTGGGTATTGCCTGCCGGGAAAGCATTCCAGCCATAGGTATTGCGATGCTTGTGATCCGGACTGTAGGGCCACATCCGTTCGGCATTTTCATAGGCCTCCACTGAAAGCACCGATCCCAATTGCGGCCAGCCCGTATAAAAGTCACTCACCTGTCCTTCGGATACGGCCAGGGCCAGATCTGCCCAGTCTTCTGCCGTGGGGACGCTCCATCCTTCCGGGCAGCACCCTTGCGGGCCATTGCCAAGACCGGTACGGGACTCTCCACCGGTCGCATCGTTCCAGGAGTAGTAACGGCCATAAATATCACTCATCAGGTCGTTCTTCTGATAAGCCACTCCAGTACCCCGATAGGCCAGATTTTCCACAAACCAGTCCAAATTACCGATCTGGCGGTATTGATAGGAACGGTTGTCCCGCGGATCCGTAAAGGTAGCCGTACCGGGAGCCAGTCCATGAACAGATCCGTTGAATGCGGTATCCAACGCCTGAACAGACTGTGTATTGGTCACTTGCACATATTTGTCGTAACGGGCAAAACATGACACCCAATAAACTGCGGCTGAATCCGGAATCTCAATCCGAAGGGTTTTGGTATTCAGGGTCGTATCCCCGTCAAAGATCCAATTGTATTCCACATCGGCAGGATCCGTAATGCCTTCCCCTTCGAGCGACACCTCAATCACATC
The DNA here is from genome assembly GCA_937906485.1 of uncultured Rikenellaceae bacterium. Taxonomy (GTDB): domain Bacteria; phylum Bacteroidota; class Bacteroidia; order Bacteroidales; family UBA932; genus JAGCJX01. The sequence continues at coordinate 19,684 of CALCYB010000099.1, read as the reverse complement.
CCCGACAATGCAATAATCCGGCAGGGTATATTCGATATCGCCTTCCATGTATTTGTAATTCTTATCCTCCTCATCATCATCGCAAGATGCCAGGAGCAGGGCAGCAAAGACCACCAGAGACCAGCCTAATTTTCTTATCATAATTGATCGCTAATTGAACGTTCAACATTAATCCAATGTACAAAATGCAAAGGTGCGAAAAATTTCTAAATTTGCAGCATGAAAATTCCTTATCGGCTTCTACTGACCACCCTCGCAATCACCGGAATGCTGCTATGCAATTCCTGTTCCAAACGTGCCGAATACCTCCGCATCACCGGCCTGGCGCAAGGCAGCACCTACCAGATCACCTACGCGCAGACGGACCACAACCACCGGCAGATCAGCACAGGCGCCATCGAGGTACAAGAACTCGTCGAAGCAGGGTTCGAGCGGATCAACAACTCAGTATCAGGCTACCACAAAGGCTCTGTCCTTTCGCGCATCAACCGGAATGAGACCACACAGACCGACAGCATTTTCCGCGACATCTTCCGGATCTCCTACCAGATCTGGCAAGAAACCCAAGGGCGGTTTGATCCCTCCGGGGCTCCCCTGTACGACTTGTGGGGATTCGGTTTCCAACAACGCGAACAGGTTTCCGACCGACACATTGACAGTCTTCTCTCATTCATCGGCATGGACCTGTTCCATCTGGAAGGAGAGCAACTCATCAAGGCCCATCCCAATGCCCGATTGAATTTCAATGCCATCGCACAAGGTTACACCTGTGACTACCTCGCCCGTATCCTGGACTCCCTTCAGATCCGGGACTACCTGATTGAAGTCGGCGGAGAAGTCCTGGCCAAAGGCCTGAACCCGCAAGGAAAAGCCTGGCGCATAGGCATCGACCGGCCGGAAGACGGCAACAATCAGCCCGGAGCCCAACTTCAGGAGATTGTCAACATCAGCAACCAAGGCCTGGTCACCTCCGGCAATTACCGGAAATACTACGTGGAAGACGGCAAGAAATATGCCCACACCATTGATCCTTTGACCGGCTACCCTGTCCAACACAACCTGCTGAGTGCATCCATTCTGGCACCGAATGCCACCTTAGCCGATGCCTATGCCACCTATTGTATGGTCATCGGGCTGGAAGCCGCTATTGAATTCCTCCAGCAACGGGAAGACCTGCAAGGCTACCTCATCTACGCCGATGGAGAACAGATGAAAACGATTGTGGCTGATTGATCCCACAAGAGGAAGCATCCCTATTTCCTTACATAAACCTGTCTTGATCATCCAGTCCAATATCTGGACAATAGTACTCATAGTTTGGAGACAATCGGATATGTATTTTCTCATCAGTAACGGGAATCCGACCATCACACCACTGCTTGACGTATTCTCCTGGAGTCCAGTCTACCACTACTTTACTCGTGTTCGGGTGGTAAGTAAAAACCAGATCAGGGGTACTTTTGTCTAGGGGGTAGCGATAACAGTGTATTTTATTGGTTGTGGTATCAATATCTACAGCATAGAATTTAATTCTGAGGAACTCGGAAATGGTAAACTTTACTGCCATTTGACAATGATAAACTTGCAACTCAGTTTTCTGAAAAGTAAACGCTATGGCAGCATTGGGCAAGTAGATATCATCTTTTATCTGCAAATTTCCCAAAGGCAAGTATACTCCTTCTCCATATATGATTTGCTCCAGACTTTCTGCATTCGGCAATGTACAGTGTATTTCCTGTTCTTTTGGGACTACCCACTCGGACAACAGTTCCTCAATAAGTCCAGTCAGTTGACAATCAACAGTCAGCAGACCAGTTTCCGGGTCCCTTCGTAGGGATATCAATCTACTTTTATCTATAGGATGAAATATGTCAAGTTCCTCCAAATCATGATCATATAACACTTCATTAGTATACATAGCAGGATATAATGCACGATAATCCCCTCCGTGCATTATATCCAGCTCAAACATCATTTTTGCACAGTAAGGTCCTTGCTCATCCGCATCAAACTCAATCCAACAATGAAAAAATGCCACAGAATCTTGAATACCTGGATACTGGGTATAGCCAATGAAAGACGGAGTCTCCTGAATCAGGTCTCCAACATGATTAATGATACGTGTGCTGTCATTATCTCCCACGGAGGGTCCTGTTCCTATCATTGGCATTTTCTCGCATGAGACCAATACCGATATAAGGAAAAGACAAGGGATACGGTAAAATATATGTCGCATATCAGTTATCTATGTAATGATTATAATTAATCCTAAGAGATGAACGATAGACCGCACCAAAAACTCCTACGCCATTTTGTATATTTGATGCCGCTTGTTCATAGTCATATAGTGAACTAAAGTCTTGATTAGATTCATTAATCTCCTTTATTTTCAAAGATATAACAGACTTGATATATTGATCATATTCTGGAGAGACAGAGTCAAATATGACTTTAGATTCGGGGTGCGGAAATCCATTTTCACAAATACGGAATGCTGGGAGAACATTAAGGACAACTTTTGATGTAACGAACAATGGGGGTTGATCTACTTGGACCCCAAATACATATCGCACATAACCGTATCGCAGTAACGCATCAGGAGTGAATTTTGCAGTTGTAGTATTCTGTAATTCAGCACAATTTTGAATAGTCACGTGGCTACAATTGAATTCATCTGCAGATTCGAAGTAGTCATTTCCATAAATATACTCAGGCATATTGAATTGCCCAGTTCCGGCATTATAGTCCATTCCGTATACCCACAAGTACAATGGAATATATCGGGTATGAAATGTGTATCCATCTTCCTCCATTTGCAGAAAAAGCAAGTTTTCATTTGTTGGAAAAACTGTGGATGCCGTTATCTCCTTCTCTCCAGGTATTTTTACAATCAAGTTGTATTTCTTATCAACTTGAGGAGTAAAATCTGCCACCCATCGTCCATCGCCTTTGGGCGTAAATGTATATGTCACTCCTTTACTTGAATCATCATTTTCTTCTTCTACAAAAACTTGACCCACGTTTATTGGCTCTTGATAATTATCAGACAGATAGGAGGAGTAATGCAGAAGTATGGTTTGCTGTGGTTCATTGACTAAGATTCCATGAACCACAACAAAACGTTGGTCAGGATCCAGGTCCAATATTTCAGTACAGGAAGACAGAAACATTGAAAGGATGACAAAAAAAGAAATTCTGCAACCGTTCATCTGGAATAAGCTCTAGAAACGATATCCTATTCCAAGTGTAAAGGTATGGAAGCGTTCTTTCTCATCAGAAAATGCGTTGTTTCTGTTTATAAAATAACCAAAGTCCCAACCATATCCCAATTCGGCAACAAAGTGCTCATTCGCCTTCAATAACAATCCGACTTGTCCGCCGATTTGTCCTCGGTATAAATACTCACTTGCATGCTCACTTTTGAATGGATAGACTATCTCAGGAGGTCTCTGCTGCTCTACCCATGTTGTTATTATTTTATAATGCAAGAAGTAGCGAGCGTAAAAACCGGCATAAGGAGCTAATATTACATTTTTACTTAAAGGAACATCATAGGTTAGCCGCACTGGGAGAAAGACATTACTCAATTGTGTATCTGTAGCCATAGGAGAGATCTTTAAATCTACTTCTGACTGCTGTAACATATAGTGAAAACCAAGACCAGCTTCAATTCCTAGAGGAATCTTTATAGAAATCGGTATATTATAAGAAACATCCATTGCAAAACCATGCATATAGGAAGGAGCAACAATGTCATCGGTTGACACAAAATAAGAAGGCTTATAGGATGCCTTGATGCTAATCTGCGCATAGCTTTCCATGGCGGAAAGCACAACAAGCCAGACTGTAATGATCAGCAATTTTTTCATGATTAATTTAAATCTATATGCGAATTTAACCTTTTACTCGGATTTAGGAAAAAAATCACTCATAATAAGACTGCAGATAAGGCATCTTCTTGCGGTATACAGCACCGAAAACCCCCAAACCATGTTCAATATTCGAAGTGATTTCTACGGGGGACTCATACAACTGAGTAAAATCGGTGACCACATCCGGGCTGGAAAGATCATACATTATGACAGACTTCATATATCGGTCATATTCTTCCGACACGCTATCGAAGACCACGCAAGAGTTAGCATGCGGAAGTCCATCTTCAGCATCTGCAAAATCCGGCAGCACAACTAATCCAATTCTATGATATGTACTAATTTGAGAAGCATTGATGGCGCTAATTTCCACCCGCAAAAAACGATGATGCTTTACCATGGGCTGTGGATCGCTTACCACCTCTGTCTGATTAAATGGATCAATACATGCAAAATCTTCGATCACATTTTTATCCCCATCATATAGGATCATATAATCCTGTCCGCAGACATGACCCGGAACATGATATACCTCTTTTTCTGACTGATAATCCTGGCCATATATCCACAAATACAAGGGCATGTAATTGGAAAAGAATGAGTAATCATCCTTTGTGCATCGCAGCCCTGACAATCCTTCTGTTCCCGGATAAACCGTAGTTGCCCTAATTTCCGGATGCCCGGTAACTTTAACAAAAAGACGGTACCTGGTATAGGGACGAGGGATAAATTCTGAAACCCAACAACCACCACCCACTGCTTTATACCGATAAACATGCGTAGTCAGACCGTTTTCATTCTCCTCCTCTACCCAGACTTCTGCATCGTCAATCGGCTGCAGATCTTCATCTGACAAATAGGAAGTATAATTCAAATAAATCTCCTGCCTGGGCTCGTTGACCAATACCCCATGCACGACAACAAACCGCTCCTGCGGATCCAGGTCCAGGATTTCAGTACAAGAAACCGGCAGGAGTAAGAAGATGGTAACAAGAACTCTATTCATAGGGTTTATAGGTATCTTTGTATAAATGCAACTCCAATTCCTCATCAATAACTGGAACTAAATGCTTGACTAATCCATCAAAAAAATCACCAGGCGTCCATCGCAATACAACACACCCGGTTGTAGGTAAATAAGCAATCCGCATATATGGAACCTCATCCTCCGAAGTATGGTAACAACAAATCTGCTGATTTTGCTCGTCTACCTCAACTTTTCTCAGGTAAAAACGAGGAAAGCGATAGTTATATTCCACCCTTTTGCGAAGTACCTGACACCTCACACCTACCGTGGCAACCCAAATACCCTGTTCGAGACAATCAAACCGTATTTCAACATAAAATCCTGGCACATAAAGAAACGTATCACTCGAACCTCTACCTAAAAGATCATCCAGATTAGAACCTGAAGGGAGTCCTCCAGGACGTGTAGTATTCTTGACAACATCGGTTGGAACCGGCTGAATAAGATCACCAAAATAGGTATTATATAATGCCCCCAGATTCGAGCAAGTGTAAATAGTGCGGACAGAGTTGCCTCCGTTATCTCCGCCCAACCACACCTTCATCTGGGAATCTCCCTGTTCTGTTGACCAGTTAATCAAAAACCCCTCTTCACCTTTGTCTTCTAGAAACACTCGCTCTACCGATTCCGGTGGCATAGTTTCAATCAGGTCTGTCCAATAGGTCACCATCTCGCCATCCTTGTATTGATCGGCGACCATTTGCATCAATAGTTGAAAACTATACGTGCTGTCAGTTTCTGAACGGTCTATAGTCCAATAGGTATAAATTTCCCCAGCAACTGTATCGGGGGTGTCATAAAACCTATAAGTCCCTATTAGTGGAACGATATCCAAAAGATCCAAAACTGACATAATCGAACGAGTACCATCCTCTTCCTTCTCAAAATCGCCCACAGACGGTAACCGTTCACAAGAAACGAAAACAACTGGGAGCATCAGGGCTCCGATCAGCACAATCATGGTCTTTTTCATAGATTGACAATTATAGTTTGTACTCAGTTTCTTATATAACGATTGAGCAAGAAAAATATTAACTTAAATCGGAAATATTTTAGCACCCTCCGCCACATATGCAAATATACAAAATCCTCCAACTGTACGCAATGTCTTTTCCTGAAAGAAGTTGACTCTTTAATTAAAAAAACGGGGTAGTTACATTTTCAAAGGGAAAAGTTTTTTGATAATTTTGACAGTTGTTGAAATAACGGTTAACAGATCAAACAAAAAAGCCATAATTATGAAGGAAAATAATATCTATTCAATAGCTGTTGCACTCCTCTGTTTTTCTTTTTCTACTGTTGTGCAAGCCCAATTTCAAGACAAAGATATGTGTTTGGCAGAACCGATAGAGACAAACTTTTGCTATGACTTCGGTCAAGGGATGACTTATATGGGAGGGAGTTTTGCCGTATTTGGCGCAGGTGCGCTTGCTGCCCAATATTTTCATGATCGTATTTATCCTGACGACAATCCCGCTACATCTAGCACTTCTCTACTCCCGTTCTTCGGCTATGTAGGCTTGTTCACAGGAGGAATTCTTGCTGGGATAGGTACGCTGTTCTGGTATAAGGGTAATAAGCGGTTGGATAATCAGGATGGCTTGCAATATATTGGAGATCCAGAAGGCTTTGCAACCCGTTTCAGTCTGGCTGGTGGTATTGCCCACCCTATTTCCTTGAACCTAGTACGGGGATATCAGTTCAATCATCATCTGTTCTTTGGAGTAGGAGCAGGATTACAGTGCTTTAATAAGCCGGCAATACCTGTCTATATAAATTTGGAATATACTCCGTTAAAACGAAGAATAACGCCTTATATTAGTGGCAAGTTGGGTGGCAATTTCCTTTTTAGCGATTCTTCGGAACGTGATCGAATGATTGTTGGATATGCTGGTGCGGAGGTTGGTACACGTTTTCGCCATCGGACGAAAGATGCTGGTAAAGGAGATTGGAGTCTTGCCATTTTCGTTGAGACCAGCGAATCACTTGGAGGAAATATTGGCTTGAATTTCGGATATTCGTTTTAGAGGCAGCCATTTCTCATAATAAAGCGGCCCAGTCAGTGATGATACTGGGCCGCTTTGCTATTTCAATTTTGCTTCTGCGTTTATTTGCGTTCTGAGCGTTCACGACGTTCTGAACGGTCACCGCCACGGCGGTCTCCACGATCGCCACGACGTTCTCCACCGCGGCGTTCGCCTTCCGGACGGGGTTTGCGTACCGGTTCCACCCAGCCTTCCGGTTTTTCCATCAAGGCACGACGGGACAGACGCATCTTACCGCTCTTGCTGTCGATTTCAAGCAGTTTCACATCCACTTCGTCTCCGACTTTGAGGATGTCTTCCACTTTTTCCACCTTGGTGTAATCCAGTTCAGAAATGTGCAACAAACCTTCTTTACCCGGCAGGATTTCTACGAAAGCTCCGAATTCCAGGATAGATACCACTTTACCGTGATAGGTTTCACCTACTTCAGGAACGGTTGTGATGTCTTTGATACGTTTCAAAGCAGCATCCATGGATTCTTTGTTTTCACCAAAGATGTCCACAATACCGGTTTCGTTTTCTTCGGTAATGGTAATGGTCGTACCGGTGGTCTTTTGGATATCTTGGATCACCTTACCGCCGGTTCCGATAACTGCACCGATGAATTCAGCCGGGATGACGATTTGAACGATACGAGGAACGTGAGGTTTATAATCTTCTCTGGGTTCGGAGATGGTCTTCATCATTTCGCCCATGATGTGCAGACGGCCTTGGCGAGCTTGTTCCAATGCTTTTTCCAACACTTCATATGAAAGACCATCCACTTTGATGTCCATTTGGGTTGCGGTGATACCGTCAACACTACCGGTCACCTTAAAGTCCATATCTCCCAAGTGGTCTTCGTCACCGAGAATATCGGACAAGATGGCATACTTGCCGGTTTTTGCATCGGAAATCAGCCCCATTGCAATACCGGAAACCGGTTTCTTGAGTTTCACACCGGCATCCATCAGGGCCAGGGTTCCGGCACATACGGTAGCCATGGAAGAAGAGCCGTTGGATTCCAGAATATCAGAAACCACGCGTACAGCGTACGGGTTTTCAGTTCCTACCGGCACCATCGGCTTCAAAGCTCGGAAAGCCAGGTTACCGTGACCGATTTCACGACGGCCAACACCACGTTGCGGGCGGGCTTCACCGGTTGAGAACGGAGGGAAGTTATAGTGCAGGACGAATTGTTCGGTACCTTGTACCAACACTTCATCCAATTCTTTCATATCTAATTTGGTACCCAGTGTAACGGTACTCAAGGACTGGGTTTCTCCACGGGTAAAGATAGCAGAACCGTGAGCGCAAGGCAGGTAATCCACTTCTGTCCAGATCGGACGGATTTGAGTCGTGGTACGGCCGTCCAGACGGACACCTTCATCCAGAATCATGCGGCGCATGGCTTCTTTTTCCACGTCATGGTAATAACGGGCAACCAGCGGTGCTTGTTCTTCGCGTTCTTCTTCCGGCAAGGTAGCCAGGAATTCTTCGCGCAGAGCATCAAATGCATCGCTGCGTTCGTGTTTGGCGGTTCCGGCTTTGGCAATGGCGTAGCATTTGTCGTAGCAGTATGCACGCACGGCTTCACGCAAGGCTTCATCGTTGCGTTCGTGGCAGTAAGTGCGTTTTTCCACCTTACCCACTTCCTGCATCAATTCCATTTGTGCCTGACATTGGATCTTGATTTCTTCGTGAGCATATTTGATGGCTTCCAACATGTCCTTTTCGGACACTTCGTTCATTTCACCTTCCACCATCATGATGTTGTCATAGGTAGCCGCAACCATGATGTCGATATCGGCACCTTCCATTTGCGAGAACGTAGGGTTGATCATCAGTTGACCATTGACACGTGCCACGCGAACTTCTGAAATGGGACCGTTGAAAGGAATATCACTGACCGCCAAGGCAGCTGAAGCAGCCAGACCGGCCAATGCATCGGGTTGAATATCTTTTTCTGCAGAAATCAGGTTTACGGTCACAAACACTTCTGCGTGAAAATCATCCGGGAACAACGGACGCAATGCCCGGTCAATGAGGCGGGCAATCAGAATCTCATAATCTGAAGCGCGACCTTCGCGTTTCATAAAACCACCGGGGTAGCGGCCCGCTGCCGCAAATTTTTCCTTGTACTCTACTGACAGAGGCATAAAGTCCACATCATCTTTTGCCTCTTTGGCGCAACAAACTGTGGCCAGCAACATGGTGTTGCCCATTCTTACCACAACAGAACCGTCAGCCTGTTTGGCCAGTTTCCCGGTTTCAATTTCAATCACCCGACCATCTCTAAGGGTGATACTTTTTTTAACTACGTTCATATCTTTTTTCTTAAAACAGCTGCAAATATAAAAAAAGGGATGTCCAACGCTTGACGGACACCCCCGTAGATTCTGAGAAATCTCTTACTTACGAAGATTCAGATCTTTTACAATCTTTCTGTATCTCTCAATATCCTTGGCCTTCAAGTAATCGAGCAAACGACGTCTCTTACCTACCAAACGAAGCAATGCACGTTGGGTACCGAAGTCCTTCTTGTTTGCTTGAAGGTGTTTTGTCAAGTGAGCGATACGGTAGGAAAATAATGCAATTTGACCCTCAGGAGAGCCGGTGTCCTTATTAGACTTCCCGTATTGTCCGAAAATCTCTTGCTTTTTCTCTGCGGATAAATACTCTGCCATAATTTAAGCAATTGATGTTTATTGTTTTGTCCCAAAATTGGGACTGCAAAGGTAAACAAATTTTCGGAGTCTCCAACTAATCTTGCAATATTTTCCCGAAAGACTACCAATTGTTCAAAGGCATGCCGTTCATTTTCATCCGGACTTGGTCCTTCACCTTGGCAATCACTTCTTCGTTTCCGATATTACTCAATACTTCATCAATCAGTTCTACAATACCGTCCATGTCTTTTTCAACCAGTCCGCGGGAGGTAATCGCAGGCGTACCTACGCGGATACCGGAAGTCTGGAACGGAGAACGGCTGTCAAACGGCACCATGTTCTTGTTGACGGTGATATCGGCCTGTACCAGGGTCTTTTCGGCCACTTTACCGGTCAGATCCGGGAACTTGGTACGCAGGTCAATCAACATCAAGTGGTTGTCTGTACCACCGGAAACCACTTTGTAACCGCGTTTGATGAATGCTTCTGCCATGGCAGCTGCATTTTTCTTGACTTGGAGCTGGTATTGTTTGAATTCCGGTTGGAGGGCTTCAAAGAAAGCAACCGCTTTGGCAGCGATACAATGTTCCAGGGGACCGCCTTGGATACCGGGGAATACGCTGGAATTGATCACGGCTGACATCTTCTTGATTTCACCCTTCGGGGTCTTGATGCCGAACGGATTGTCAAAATCCTTACCGATCAGGATGATACCACCGCGAGGTCCGCGCAAGGTCTTGTGGGTAGTGGACGTCACAATGTGTGCGTATTTCACCGGGTTTTCCAACAGACCGGCTGCAATCAGACCTGCCGGGTGAGCCATATCCACCATAAAGATAGCACCTACCTTATCAGCAATGGCGCGCATGCGGGCCCAATCCCATTCACGGGAATAAGCGGAAGCACCACCGACGATGAGTTTCGGACGGTATTCCAAAGCCTTGCGTTCCATGTCATCGTAATCCACCAGACCGGTTTCTTCGTTGAGCTGGTAGCCGACAGCCTTGTACAGGATACCGGACATGTTTACGGGTGAACCGTGGGTCAAGTGACCACCGTGCGCCAGATCCAATCCCATGAAGGTATCACCGGGTTTGAGGCAGGCCATGAATACAGCCATGTTGGCTTGTGCGCCGGAGTGGGGCTGTACGTTTGCATACTCTGCACCGAACAGTTCACAGATACGGTCAATCGCCAGTTGTTCGGCTTGGTCAACCACTTCGCATCCACCATAGTAGCGGGCACCGGGATAACCTTCCGCATATTTGTTGGTCATTACGGATCCCAAAGCCATCAGGACTTGATCCGACACAAAGTTTTCAGAAGCGATCAGTTCAATACCGTGTTTTTGTCTGTTCTCTTCTTGCTTGATGAGTTCTGCTATTTTTAAATCTTGTTTCATAGTGTTGATAAATTCATACCTTTGTGCAAAAATAATCAAAAGCCCCAAAATTTGCAATTATGTTTCGAAAAACTTTAAACTGCGAACTGGACCGTCTGTCACCGGAAGATTACCGCGACGCCACCAAGCGGAATGCGGTTCTGATTCTGGACAATATCCGCAGCCAGCACAACATCGGATCGGCCTTCCGGACCTCGGATGCATTCCTGGTGGAAAAGATCTACCTGTGCGGGATCTGTGCAACCCCGCCCAGCGCAGAAATCCACAAATCGGCATTGGGGGCTGAATTCACCGTCCCGTGGGAACACGTGCAGGACACCTTGTCACTGGTGCGCGAGCTCAAGGCCAAAGGCTACACCATCGTCTGCGTCGAGCAGACCGACAACTCCACCCTGCTCCACGAATTCCACACGGAGGCGGACAAAAAATACGCCTTTGTCTTCGGAAATGAAGTCAAAGGCGTTCAACAAAGTGTCGCGGATGAAAGCGACCTGGCATTGGAAATCCCCCAATACGGCACCAAACACTCGCTGAATGTCTCCGTCAGCATCGGAATCGTGCTGTGGTCCGCACTCGGGACACCCGTCAAGGATTCATCAGATCCTTGTTCACAAAACGGATGATGTCATAAATGGAGTCAATCGCCGCATCGGCCGGTCCTTCCGGTTCGATCATTTTGGCGCGGTTATAGGCATTGATGGCCTCTCCCCACAATTGTTCCCGGCGATAGATCCCGCCCAACAAATACCAGGCAGAAGCGTTGTTCGGCTCCTGTTCCAACAGGGCCATGACCCGGTTCAAGGCTTCATTGACCTGACCGGAAGCCAGAATTTTCTCTATTTCAAGCAATCGTTGCATACTCTATTTGTTCTAAACCAATCCACTGAATCCCATAAAGGCCATAGCCAGAATACCGGCTGTCACCAAAGCAATCGGAACACCACGGAACGCTTTCGGCACCTCTGACAGCTCCAGTTGCTCACGGATACCGGCAAAAATCACCATAGCCAGTCCGAAACCTACCGCACAGGCAGTCGCATAGACCACAGACTGGGCCAGGTTCAACATCTGCACCTGATCCCCAAAGGTAAATTCTTTGGTCACCACCATGATGGCAACCCCCAACACACAGCAGTTGGTCGTGATCAAAGGCAGGAAGATCCCCAGTGCCTGATACAAGGACGGAGAAATCTTTTTGAGGACGATTTCTACCATCTGCACCAACGCCGCAATCACCAGAATGAAGACCAGCGTCTGCATGAATTCAATGTGCAGGAACACCAGCAGTTGTTGGAGCAGGTAGGTGACCAGGGTAGAAATGGCCATCACGAAAGCGACTGCCCCGGACATACCGATAGCCGTACTCACTTTGTTGGATACCCCCAAGAACGGACAGATTCCCAGAAACTGGGACAGTACGACGTTATTGACAAAAACGGCCGAAATAATCAGAATAATGTATTCCATAGGGCACTATTGAATTTTGGATTTGACAAACTTGTTATACAGCACCATCAGGTAGCCCAACGCGATGAAGGCACCGGGAGCCAGGACAAAGGCCAGAATACCGTCCCCTTCGATGAACTTCCAGCCGAAAGCAGAACCGCTGCCCAGGATTTCACGAACCAGCCCCAGCACCGTCAGGGACAAGGTAAAGCCCAGACCGGTACCCAGACCGTCACAAGCCGAATCCAGCACACTGTTCTTGCTGGCAAAAGCTTCCGCACGTCCCAACACAATGCAGTTGACCACAATCAACGGAATAAACAATCCCAGGGTTTCATACAGGGAGGGTACCAGCACCTGCATCAGCATCTGCAGAATGGTCACCAACGAGGCAATCACCACAATGTAAGAAGGAATACGCACTTTGCCCGGAATCTGACCGGCAATCATGGAAATCACCATGTTGGAGAGAATCAGGACGAAGGTGGTCGCCAACCCCATCCCCATCCCGTTGATGGCCGATGTGGTGGTCCCCAAGGTCGGACACATCCCCAGAACCAGCACAAAGATCGGGTTCTCCTGAATAATTCCTCGCGTAATCAATTTGAGTTTTCCCATAATTACATTTCCTCCTTGTTAGCGTTGTCAATCAATTTAAAAGCCTCATAGGCACGGCTGAGCGCATCGGCAAAGGCACGGGAGGTGATGGTTGAAGCGGTAATGGCATCAATGTCGCCGCCATCTTTCTTCACCGCCATCTTGAAATTGGCCGGGTCCACGCCTTTGAACTGTTCGCTGAAATCGCTTTTGGAAGCATCCATCTTGTCACCAAGACCCGGCGTCTCCGCGTGAGCAACCACCGAAGTATTGTAGATGGTTCCATCCAGCAAAAAGCCCACCATCAGGGTAATGCGTCCGCCAAAGCCTTTGTTGGAAAAAGTATTGATGGCATAGCCGACCACTTGACCGGCTGATGTGGCAGGGTACACGGTAATGGCATCACTGCCGACCTGTACCGTAAACTGATCCTGCGAAGGATCGTTGTCAAAGGCGGGAACTACCGCTGCAATGGAACGGTTGGTCTTCGCAAGGTTCACGGCTGCAATCGGCTCTTCGGTCAGGACATTGACCACCGCCAACAGTCCGGCACAGACGAAACAGATCAGAAACAGGCATACCACCATGTTCCGGAAAGAAGAAACTTTAGCCATTTTTTACCTCCTTGGCAAATCTTGCCGGTTTGATGTATTTGTTGATCAACGGAACCGTAGCGTTCATGATCAGAATTGCAAATGAAATCCCTTCCGGATAGGATCCGAACATCCGGATCAGCATGGTGATGATCCCGATACCGATCCCGTAGATCACCATGCCCCGGGCCGTCATCGGCGAAGTCACATAGTCCGTTGCCATGAAGATCGATCCGATCAGCACACCACCGGTCAGCAAGTTGAACAGGGGATCCATGTATTGGCTCGGGTCAATGAGCCAGAAAATACCGGAGAACACCGCAATCGTCAGGAAGATGGTCACCGGAATATGGGGACGGATTACCCGGCGTACCAACAGGTACACCAGCCCCAGCAACAACGCCAGCGCTGAAACTTCCCCCACTGAACCGCCCATTTTCACAAACAGCATCTGGAAGTAGCTCATATCCGGATTAGCGGCCAGGATCTGTTCTACCGTCAGGCCTTGTGCCAGTCCTTCCTTGACCATCGCCAGGGGGGTAGCACCTGTTGCGGCATCCACACCGGCACGGAACCAGGAGGACGGAATCGACCAGTCGGTCATCATGGCCGGAAAGGAAATCAACAGGAACACCCGTCCGACCAGGGCCGGGTTGAAGATGTTCTGTCCCAGACCGCCGAAAGTCATCTTGGCCACACCGATGGCTACAATCGAGCCGACGAGCATCAGCCACCAGGGAGCACTCGGGGGCAAGTTCAAAGCCAGCAGCACACCGGTAACCGCAGCAGACAGGTCGCTGATGGTCACTTCGGTTTTCAGCAGGTATTTCTGAATGACATACTCCACACCAACACACGTTACAGCTCCTACCAGCACCAGTTCAATGGCGGACAATCCGAAGAAATAAATGGATACCAGCAGGGAAGGCGCCAAGGCAATCAGTACATCCATCATGATTCTCCGGGTGTTTTCCGGGCTATGGATGTGCGGAGCAGGCGAAACCAATAATTTTCTCATATCTTTCTACGTTTCAAGTGTTCTGGAAAGGTTATTTTTTGGGACGGCTGCGCAGGATCCGAATCACCTGAGCCTTGCCTACCCGGATGTTGTCCAACAACGGCAACTGGGCCGGACAGGTATACAGGCAGCAGCCACATTCGATGCAATCCTGTATCCGGTTGGTTTCCATGTCTTCCATGCGGGAGGCTTTCACCAGTCTGTTGAGCAGGTACGGCTCCAGTCCCATCGGGCAGACCTGTACACACTTGCCGCAGCGGATGCATTGGGTCCGGGCTTTGCGCAGGGTCTGTTCCTCGGTCAGCACCAGCAAGGCAGAAGTACTCTTGACGGAAGGTGCCTGAATGTTGGCTACCGCCTTACCCATCATCGGACCTCCACTGATGAGTTTGGCCGCCTTTTCAGGAAGACCGCCCACAGCATCCAGCATCTTGTCAAAAGGTGTTCCCACACGGAGACGGAAGTTGCGTTGCTGCTCGGTGCAGTCACCCGTCACAGTCACAATGCCTTCAAACAAGGGCTTGTTCTTCTGAACGGCTTCGTAAACGGCCAGAGCAGTTCCACAGTTCTGTACCACAGCTCCGGCGTCAATCGGCAGGCCCATGGCCGGCACCCGACGCCCGATCAACGCATCAATAAGTTGTTTTTCACCCCCTTGCGGGTATTTCTTTTTCAGGGAAACAATTTCAATTTCAGGGTATTCCTTGCTGAAACGACGAAGACTTGCAATCGCATCCGGCTTGTTTTCCTCTACCCCAAACAGGCATTTGCTCACCCCCAGAGCCTTCATCATCAGACGGGCACCGATCAGGATCTGCTCGGGCATTTCCAGCATGATGCGGTGGTCCGAGGTCAGATAGGGCTCACATTCTGCCCCATTGATCAGCAGAAAATCAGCCTTCTTGCCGGGAGGAGGTGTCAGTTTGATATGGGTCGGGAAAGAGGCCCCGCCCAAGCCGACAATGCCACAATCAGCGATGCGCTTGAGAATCTCTTCCTTGGTGAGTTTGATTTCACGTACCACTTCCGGAGAACGGTCAATAGCAGGATCCCATTCGTCTCCCTCTACATCAATGATCACGGTCTTGACCAGATTGCCGGCCAGATCAGCCACCGGCTCGATGGAGGCCACCGTTCCGGACACGGAGGAGTGGATGCAGGCGGACATAAAACCGCTCGGTTTGCCAATCAGCTGACCGACCACGACCCGGTCACCTTTGGCCACCACCGGTTCAGCAGGAGCACCCAGGTGCTGGGCCATGGAAATGTAGGCCCGCTCCAACACGGGGAAGTTTTCAATTGCAGATCCCGCTGAAATCTTATGGTCATGGGGATGGACCCCACCTAATGCAAATGTCTTTTTCATCGCCTTATTATGCTTGTTTTTCAACCTCAACTTCCTTGGGCAGCCGAATCGGGAAATTCACTTCCACAATGGCACCGGTCGGACAAGCCTCTGCACATTTGCGGCACAGACGGCATTTGTTGAAATCGATGTATGCTACATTGTTTTCTACTTTTACGGCATCAAAAGGGCAGACCTTGACGCATTTCATACAGCCGATACAGGCGGCTGAACAAGCCTTGCGGGCAACCCCGCCCTTGTCCTGGTTGATGCAGGAAACATACAGACGACGGGATTTGGGACCTTTGTTGCGCAACTCGATCACGTTTTTGGGGCAGGCTGCCACACAATTGCCACAAGCTGTACAACGTTCTTCATTGACCACAGGCAGACCGGTACGGGGATTCATTTCGATGGCATCAAACGGGCAGACCGCCACACAATCCCCCTGACCCAGACAGCCATAACGGCAAGCGGTATCACCGCTATACAGACCGGCCATGACTTTACAGGATCTCTCCCCGTCATAAATACTGGTACGGGGACGATTATCCAACGAACCCGAGCAACGGACAACTGCAACACGCGGAGCTGCTTCGGCAATTTCCTTACCCAGACGGCCAGCCACCTGTTTCATGACAGGGTTGCCCCCTACCGGACAGAAAAGTCCGTCCAACTGGTCCGCTTTCACACAACGTTCCGCGAACGCACGGCATCCTGCTGATCCACATCCGCCACAGTTCGCTCCCGGCAACAACGCTTCAACGTCATCAATACGCGGGTCTTCGTCCACTTTGAACTTCTGTGCGACAAAATAGAGCACCATAGCCAACAACAGGCCCAATGCACTCAAACAAGCAATCGTAATCAGAATGGTACTGCTCATAACCTCATTGTATCTTTTCTATTGTAAACACGAATTCTTTCTTCAACCGATCCCGGAACAACCATAGTATCAGGTAATAAAACACAAGACCCAACAGACAGGCAAGCCCTGTCCACAGATCACTGCCCAATATCGGGGGTAAAATTAATAATAAAATCATCAAAATCAGCAACGGAAGCAGATAAGAAAACACAACGGCCTTGACCCCCAAGGTCTGGGACAGACACACACGCACCGTTTCTCCCACCTGGTAGGTTGTCCCCAAGGAGGGCTCCACCTGTACCACCTTGACGGCCTGGTCCGAAGCCATGCACGCAGAACGGGCATGACAGGCCGCACAAGCCGACTGCTGCAGGATCTCAACCGAGACCAGATCCGGCTGGACATCAATCACCGTTCCTGTATGTTCCACCAATACTTTTCCCATAATCGCACGCATTTAGTCACTCACTTTTGAGGACAGCGGATAACGCAGCTGCTCATAACCGGCCAAACGGCCGCTCACGGTCCCTACCCGGATCTTGGATTCAAACAGTAACGGAATCCGGTTGGCATCATCCGACACATAGATAATCAGTTCGTGGTCCCCGTTGAACACTTCGCCGGCCACGACCTTGGCGGCAAACTTCATGGTCCTGAAACGTCCCAGATCATAGACCTTGCGTTCCTCCCGGCCGATGAAACGGAAATACACATTGAAGATCTCATCATCGATGGCAAAGGACACCGGCTGGTTCTCGCCCACAGGAATCCGGTCAAAGTCAATGTTACGGGCCAGATAGAACAGCGTCACCAGGTCGTAGGTGGTCGCTGTACCCGGCAGCAGGGTATCCTTGACAGGATCCGACTTGCGCTGAACCTCGGCCTGGATGGTATGGTCGTCATTCCAGGTATAGTGGTTCTTCATCGTATAACCTCCTTCGTACACATCCCGCATAAAGAAATAGGGACGGAAATCTTCCACATAAAACGCGGATTCAAAATGTTCCCGCACCTTAAAGAAGGTATCCCAGAATTTGTAGGTCTTGCCCGTAGCCACGGCGTGGATAGCACTCCGGCCCTGGTGTGTCAGGGCCTGGATGCCGGCCGTCGCTTCCCCGACATCCATACGGATGCCCAACCACTTGTAGTGCAGCACATAATGCAGTTTCTCTCCGGACTGGAACGCCACCTCCTGGGCCGGCAACATCGGATAAGGGGGCTGAGCTGCCAATGTGGTCGCAGCAAAGAGGGCGAAAAGAAAGACTGCCAGACGGATATGGAAACGCGGACCGCTCATCAGACGTTCATGTCATCAAATTCCTGATTCGGCATCATGACTGAAGGCCGGGGAGCATTCATTCCTGACTCCAGCTGACGGTGAGTACCTTCAAACGAGAGATTGTCCACCTCATCATAATCCACAAACCGGGCTTCGTTGGAGCGGAACTTCATCTTCACATCAGCGGTCGCCCCGTTCCGGTGCTTGGCGATGATCAGTTCGGTGTACCCGGGTTCCACCTCTTCGTCCTGGGTCTGGTAATACTCCGGACGGTGGATGAACATAACGATATCCGCATCCTGTTCAATCGCACCCGATTCACGCAGGTCACTCAACTGCGGACGTTTGCTGCCTCCGCGCGTTTCCACGGCCCGGCTCAACTGGGACAGGGCGATGATCGGAATGTTCAGTTCCTTGGCGATGGATTTCAACGAACGGGAGATATTGGACACTTCCTGTTCACGCATCCCCCTGAGCTCCGGAGGTCCGGTCATCAACTGCAAGTAGTCAATGATGATGAGTTTGACATTGGCATTACGCACCAGACGACGTGCCTTGGAGCGGAATTCAAAAATGGACAAGGACGGGGTGTCATCGATGTATAACGGAGCTTTGGACAAGGCCTTGAGCCGTTCATTGATCTGGAACCACTCGAATTCGGCCAGTTTTGTACCCCCACGGATCTTGTCGGAAGAGAGCCCGGTTTCAGAAACCATGAGCCGCTTGACCAACTGGACCGAAGACATTTCCAACGAGAAGAAGGCCACCGGTGTGTTGGTGTTCACTGCCATGTTCCGGGCCATCGTCAACACGAAAGAGGTCTTACCGACCGCGGGGCGCGCCGCCAGAATGATCAGGTCAGACTTCTGCCAACCCAACGTAATCCGGTCAATTCCTGTAAATCCGGAAGAAACACCACTCAGACCGTCTTCCCGCGCCTGATTTTCCTCCAACTCGCGCAACGCCACATTGATCACATCCATAATGGGCTGCGTCTCCCGCTTCATGTTCCGCTCGGCCAGCGTAAAGAATTTCTGCTGGGTAGAGTCCAGCAGGTCATCTACCGGGATGTTGTCATCAAACGAATCCCGCTGCACTTCGTGCGAAATGGTAATCAGTTCGCGCTGGATGTATTTTTGCAGCAGGATCTTGATGTGGTAATCCACATGGGCCGCTGCCCCGATCCGGGCACTCAACTCGGTCAGGTACAACGGGCCACCTACTGCCTCCAGGTCCTGCTTCTTTTTCAGTTCCTCGGCTACCGTATAGATATCAATGGGGTTCCGCGCTGTGGCCAAAGACTGGATGGCCATAAAAATCTTGCGGTTGGCCTCCTTATAGAAACACTCCGGAACCAACTGGTCCAGCACTTCAGGAACCACATTCGGTTCCAGCAGCAACGCGCCCAGCACAGGATATTGCCGAGATAGTGGCAAAAAATATCGAGTAAATATGCGTGTGATAGACAGCATGTTACATGGTTGCATTGTGCTTTTGTAAATAAAAAAGTAACGTAAAAATTTGCAAGAATAAATAATTTGCAT
>CALCYB010000098.1 GCA_937906485.1 uncultured Rikenellaceae bacterium | reverse complement strand
TTCTCTTCTGGTCCTGCAAATAGGTTCATCAGTACCATTTTTTTAAGATTCCATGTATATGCATTAATATACAATATTTGTTTTTCCCTTTCTGACTTACTTCCCGGAAGCAAGCCAAACTCCGATGTACAACACCAAGACCCCTTATACGGAATTGGCCTACTGGGGAACGCTGTTTGCCTTCAAGGAAAAAGAAGAATCCAGTGTCCGTTTCCTGCACACGCAGAACATCACACCGGCCTGGAACATTGCCATCCTCTACAAACAGTTCGGAGCAAAAGGGCTGTTGGTACAGGAGGCGACGGACAACCGGGGATTGGAGTTGACCACCAACTACCTGGGCGACCGGTACACCATGAATGCCGGCTATGTCCGGGACAAGATTACCCGCATAGAAAACGGAGGAATCTACAACACCTCCGATATCCGGGACACGATTCTGGATGCAAAGACCATCCAGATCAACCTTAAAGAGGCTTCCAGCAAAACGGTACGGAACACCGTCTTCCTGAATCACTCCTATGCCATCCCCCTAACCTTCCGGAATGACTCTCTGGAATTGGGTGAAGGGACCATGGCAACCCTCGGCCATAGCCTGGAATGGTCCACCTACTCGCGTTTCTACAAAGACAAGATCAACGCGAACGATGAAATCGGAAGGGCGTTCTACCACAACCAGTTCTTCATCAATCCCACCCAATCATCTGACTCCATCCGCACCATGTTACTGGACAACAAGGTGTTCATCCGCCTGCAACCCTGGAGTGACGATGCCATTGTCTCCAAAATTGATGCAGGTCTGGGATATGAGTACGTATCCAATTACAACTTCAATACGGATTTCTACCTGACCGGCACCCACAACCGGCACTACAACAACACCTACCTGTACGGAAGTGCATCCGGGATTTTCAGGCGGTATTTCCAATGGGATGCCTTCGGCAAATACAACTTCATAGGATACAACCAGCATGACTATGAACTGACGGCCAATGCCTCCTTTGCTTTCTATCCTTTCCTGGAAAGGTGGAGTCCCGTCCAACTGCGGGCCAGTTTCCGTTCCTCCCTTCAGGAACCTGACTGGTATTCCAAACACTACTATTCCAACCACTACGTCTGGAACAACCACTTTGAAAAAACTTCCCGCAATGAACTGGAAGCGGAATTGTCCATCCCCAAGTGGGAGCTGTCCCTGCAAGCCAATTACGGGCTGACCGGCAATTACCTCTACCACGACACCACGGGTGTTGTCCGTCAACACAAGGACTTGATCAACGTATTGAGCATCAGTCTGGAAAAGAATTTCAAACTCTGGTATTTCCACCTGGACAACCAGTTGCTGTTCCAACACTCGTCCAATGAGGAAGTTTTGCCGCTACCGAAACTTTCCGCGCACCTGCGCTACTACTTGGAATTTGAACTGGTCAAGGATGTCCTGACCATCCAGGCCGGCGCAGATGCCACCATCAACACCAAATACTATGCTCCGGCCTACAACCCGGCACTGGGAACCTTCCAGCTGCAGAAACGGGAAGAAATCGGAGATACGCCCTACCTCGATGTTTTCATCAACATGCAATGGAAACGGGTCTCTATGTTCTTGAAAATGGTCAATGTCACCAACGGATGGCCGAGTCATGACTACTTCTCCGCCTACGGCTACATCCGTCCGCAACGCGTTTTCAAAGTCGGAATTCACTGGCCTTTCTATTTCCAGTAAGATGAAGAGGAAACGGATACTGTGGATCCTGCTCAGTCTGTGTCCCCTACTGTTTCTAATGCTTCCCTATCGGACATCAGAGACCGTTTTGCCGTCCCACAACCTTTGTGGAGACTCACTGCGCACGTACATCGCAATGCCCAGTGAATGGTACCGGGCCAATTCCTACCCCATCGGATTCAACTACGCCCTGTTGTTGGAATTCAACCGGCAACAACACTGCCACATGGAGATTCGGCCCGCCGAGGTGGAAGACAATCCCTGGGATTCCCTGCTTCACAATAAGATCGACCTGCTGATCCTCAATGTGGAGCGCGATACCGTTCCGGCAACCTACCTGGAAGAATTCTATACCTGTCTGCCCATCCGGCAGTACCGGTGGTATGTCCGCAAATCAGATCAGGATCTGGGTGAGGCCATCAACTTCTGGATCGGCAGTTTTAAAAACAGCCGGCAATACCAGGTCATGGAAAAGCAATTCTTCAGTTCGTATGACATCGAACGCTACCTGAGCATGGACAAAAACCGATCGATCCTTTCGCCCTACGACGAAATGATTCAGGAAAATGCAGCAAAAATCGGATGGGATTGGCGATTGCTTGCGGCTTTGATCTATAAAGAGTCACGTTTTTCCATCTGGGTAGAATCCCCTTTTGGCGCCACAGGTCTGATGCAGGTAAAACCCTCCACGGCTGCTCACTACGGCATCTACAACGTTTACGATCCGAGTCTGAACCTCCAAGCCGGAACCGCCCACCTGAACTACCTCAAACGCATCTATGAACAAGAAGGGCTGGATTCCGCAAACGTCATCAAATTCACCCTGGCGGCCTACAATGCCGGAGAAGGCCGCATTGATGACTGCATGAACTTTGCCCTGTCTCAAGGAAAGGATTACAAGAACTGGGATGAAGTGGCCAAGGTCATTCCCTTGATGTCAGACCCCACCCATTACGAAGGGAACATCATCAAACTGGGAAAATTCCGGGGCACCCAAACCCTGGACTATGTAGAGTCGGTGCTGAACATCTACCGGGACTACAGGACCTTGACCGAGACCGACGGAAAATGACGGAAAATGACGGAAAATGACGGAAAACGGACCTAATCCGCCTTGATGGTCTGTGCCGGAGAAACACGGCTGATAAACAGGGTCGGCAGCCACAAAATCAGAAAAATGGCAAAGACGGCAAAGAAATTCACCCCAAACCAGGCAGCAAACGAAAGATGGATGGGCACATGGTCCACAAAATAATTCTCCGGATTCAAGGAGAACCACTGCCAGCGGAACTGCGTCCAGCACACCAACAAGGCAATCAGATTACCGGCCAGTACCCCTACTCCGACAATCTGCATCCCACGAAGTACAAAGATCCGACAGATCTGAGCCGTACGCATTCCCAAGGCCTTCAACAAGCCGATCATTGAGATTTTCTCGAACAACAGGATCAGAATGCCGGAAACCATGTTAAAGCCAGCCACCACCACCATCAGGACGAGGATGATCACCACATTCATATCCAGCAGCTGGAGCCAGTCGAAAATATGGCGGTATTGACGGCTCACCGGCTGGGGAACCAATGAAGGATCATCATCGGCAGTAGAAGCAGTCAACAGAATCTCCAGGGCAGGCAGCAGCTGATGATCCGTAAATCCATCCTGCCAGTGCAATTCCAGCGCGGTGGCCTGCTGGGGCTGCCATCCGCTCAGACGCTGTACCTGACGCAGGTCCGTCAGCGCAAAAGTCTGATCAAACTCACTCATGCCCAAGCGATAGAGTCCCACCAGTTCAAACTTGCGGACCCGGATACGTTCTCCCACAAAATAGACCATGATCGGATCCCCCACCTGCAGGTGCAGCTGCTGAGCAAGCTTCTGCGAAAGAAGAACCTCATTGGAGGTCTTCGCCGTATGATAATCGGGCAAACGCCCCTGAACCAGATGTTCCGCATAGAAAGAAAAATCATACAAGGAATCTACGCCTTTGAATACGATTCCCTGCACTTCGTTATCCGTACGGACCATTCCGGGCAGATAGGCGACCGGCGCCACAGACCGGATTCCCTCCAATTGCTGCAATTCTTCAAAATAGGAAGGATGCGCCGAAAAGGGCTTACCGGCTTCCATCACCTGCTGTCCGGGAGGCATCAGCAAGGTATTGCCGACAAAGCCATGAATCATACCCTTGATCTCGTACTGAAAGCCTTTGACGATTGCCATCGCACAGATCATTACAGCCACGCTCAAAGCAACGGAACAAACCGCAATGGTCGTACCTATGCTGGACAAACCTCCTGACCGGTCCGATTTTTTTCTGATTTTTTTGGCAATAAATAAACTTAAATGCATATCTTTGCAATCGTCTGATTGCGCGAAATTAATCATTCGCTCCCAATCGGAAAAATATTCTTGCGGAAATAGCTCAGTTGGTAGAGCGTCGGCTTCCCAAGCCGAAGGTCGCGGGTTCGAACCCCGTTTTCCGCTCCATCTGATTGATCCGTTCCCTTCGAATTAATCAATTGATCCGTTCCCTTCGAACCTGCGACCGTCTCCGCAGGAGGCCAACCGACCAAGAGCCTCCGCCAATACCGAACGCGGACAAGCCACATTCAATCGCATAAACCCTTCACCTTCAGGACCAAACATCGAACCGTCATTCAAGGCCAGCCCCGCCTCCACAAAGTGTTGCACCAGGTCTTTTTGGGACAAATGCAGCTCCCGGCAATCCAGATAAATCAGGAAAGACGCCTGCGGACGCATCATGCCGATGCCCGGGACATGATCCTTCAGGAATTGTTCGGTAAAGCGGATATTTTCATCCAGATAGGCCAGCAACTGGGCGAGCCAGGCCTCTCCATGACGATAGGCTGCCACTGCTGCGGTATAAGCAAACATGTGACCGGATCCGAATTCCCCTGCTTCCATAAAGGATTGAAAACGCTGGCGGAGGGTGTCATCCAGCGTCACTGCAAACGAACTGGCCACCCCCGGGATGTTAAAGGTCTTGCTGGGAGCCATAAATGTAATGGAATGGGCAGCAGCCTCTGCTGAAACATTCGCATAGGGGATGTGACGGTAGCCCGGCAGGGTCAGGTCGGCATGGATCTCATCCGAAATGACCAGTACGCCTTCCTGATGACAGATGGTGGCGATGGTCTGCAGCTCTTCCCGGCTCCATACACGTCCGCCGGGGTTATGAGGATTGCACAAAATCATCACCTTGCATCCCTTGATATCTTGACGCAAACGGAAAAAGTCCAATTCAAAACGCTGATTCACAATTTGCAACGGGGAATAGACCACCTGACGGTCCAGACGCTGGGTCACCAGAAAGAAAGGATGATAAACAGGACTCATCACCAACACCCGGTCTTTCGGCTGCGTCAGGCAGAGCAAGGCATAGGCCAAGCCCCGAACGATGCCGGAAACAAAGGTGAGTTGTTGAGGTTTGACGGTCCATTGATGACGTCTCGCCAACCAGTCACACAAGGTAGGGGCCCATTCCGGTGAGGGCATCGTATATCCCAATACCCCTTGCTCCAACTGGTGTTTCAATGCCTCCAGAATGAAGGGAGGCGTCTTGAAATCCATATCGGCCACCCACATCGGCAACAGGTCATCCCGACCCCAGATCGGATGCATCCCGTCCCATTTTACAGAGTCTGTGCCCTTTCGTTGCACCAGCCCGTCAAAGTCATATACTTGTTCCTTCATGATTATCGGTGTTGTACAAAATGTTGAATAAAATAGAATACCAGCAACGTCCGCAACCTCAATACATCAAAATCAATGTACTGCACATCATCCGTTGTCTTGTAGGTGTGCTGCGTAAAACCGGAGGTAAACAGCAAGGCAGGAATTCCCACTTTTCGGAATGAGGCCTGATCCGACAGGTCGTAGATGATCTCCGTAAAGTTTTCGCTGCCATAGAAGGTATGGTTGACATCCAACCCCAGTTTATAGATGCGGTTGCAACTGTTGGTCAGGCGTTGGGTCCCCTTGGGCAGAGTATGTTCCCCCAGGACGATGATGAATTCCGGAGCCGCTTTCTGCACCGGTTCCAAAATGGAGCCGATCTGGTCCAGATTGAGGTTGCACAAGATCTTTTTTGTAGGGATGCCCAGGTTCCTTACAAAGAACTGGGAACCGGCCATGCTGCGTTCTTTGGCATCAAAAGCCACAAAGATCAGATTCTTGCCGGGACCTTCTCCCCGCTCAGCCATCAACGCATAGATTTTTGCCAGGTTCAACATGGCCGTCACCCCGGAAGCATTGTCATCCGCTCCATTGTAAACATACCCGTTGATCGCCCCCATGTGGTCATAATGTGCCGAAATGACCAGGTATTCATCCGTAGGCGTCTTGGCCGGAATCCATCCCGCAATATTGAAGCCCTTCAGAGAATCCACCATAAAGCGCTGGGTATAACCCCCGTTGAAAAAGGGAAGCAGCCCGTAATCCTCCATCTCGTGCCGGATGTAAGTGGCAACCATCTCGTTGGCCCAGGTACCCGTCTGCCGTCCCCTCGCCTGGTCATCGGCCAGGTAGGAAAGGATACGACGTTGCTCACTTTCCGATACGATAGCCTCATAGGGAGCATAGTGCGAAAGAGGACGCCGCTCCGCCTTCAAAGGAAGGATGTTTCCGAACAGACAGAGCCAACATCCCATACAAAGGAACAGCATCTGCCGTATTTTGAGCATAGATTCAGCGCTTTCTGATTTCATTGACTGAGGCTTACTTGAAATATTGTTATCTTTGTGCGACAAAAATACGCTATATTTTCCAATTTTATGATGAAAACGAGCAAAGGCATACAAAAGTACCTGGTCAAATGGCTGCTGCTAGGGCTGCTGTCGACCAACCTGTATGCACAATACGATATCAACCAGTTTTTCTTTCGCGGGCGTCAGGCATTGATGGACGGGAAATATGCCAAAGCCATTGATAACTTCAACATTCTTTCCCGCCTGGACTCCACCTCGTACGAAGCCTATTTCTTCCGGGGTATCGCTAAATACAACTTAGGAGACTTTCTGGGTGCGGAACAGGACTTTGACCACGCACTGGAATTGAACCCCATCTATACCGGCAGTTACCACTACCGGGCCATCACCCGTAGCCGGTTGGGACGATTTGAAGAAGCATTGGATGACCTGGCCACTGCCCTGGAGTTGCGACCCAGCTACATCGGTCTGTATTTCAGCCGCGGAGTCACTTATTTTCTGTCCCAACAGTTTGAGTTGGCCATTACGGATTTCA
The DNA here is from genome assembly GCA_937906485.1 of uncultured Rikenellaceae bacterium. GTDB lineage: Bacteria > Bacteroidota > Bacteroidia > Bacteroidales > UBA932 > JAGCJX01. Next base: position 8,136 of record CALCYB010000098.1, on the reverse strand, counting down.
ACCGTTACTTGTCCAAAGAGCCCGAAGATGCTGATGCTTACCTGAATCGGGGGGCCTCCTACCTGTATACCGGAGACACGACAGCCGCGTTGAACGATTACAACCAGGCCATTTCCCTAAACCGCTTCGAACCGGAAGGCTACATCCGACGCTCCCGGATCCTGCACATGCGGGGACAGTCCGATGATGCCCTGTCGGACTTGAATACCGCCCTGGAAGTGGATTCCACCAACACCTTTGCTTATTTCAACCGGGCCCTGATCCGGCACGAAATGCACGATATCGAAGGAGCACTGCTGGACCTGAACCGTGTGTTGAAAGATGATCCCGGCAATGCCTTGACCCTGTACAACCGGGCCTTGATCTACTCCCAAGTCGGAGATTTCAGAAAAGCGCTGGAAGATTACGATCATGTTCTGAACATCAATCCCCGCAATGTCCTGGCCTACTTCAACCGAGCATCGGTGTTTCTGGAACTGGAACGTTACCGCGATGCCGAAGAAGATTACAGCCGTGCCATCGAGTTGTACCCCGATTTCGCAAAAGCCTACATGAACCGCTCCTATGTCAAAAACCTGATGGGCGATCTGAAGGGATCGGAACTGGACTACAAGACCGCACAGCGCAAAGTCCAGGAATACCGCGGGCGCAGCAATGACACCTCAATGGTAGCTGCCTTGGCAGATACCTCGGGTCGGTTCAGTTCGCTTCTTTCGCTGGATGCCAACTTTGCCAAACAGGATTTCAACGACGAGTTGTTGCAGTACCGCGACATTGATGTAAACCTGCAACCGATGTACCAGTTTGTCATCGCAGATGCACAAGAAGCAGCCAATTCCCTGCTCGAACAACGGTTCAATTCGCCGGAAATGGATGCCTTCCTGGAAAAGATTCCTGCCAGTACGAAGATCCAGGCCCAAAGCCCGGCACAGATCCAGACCACCAACAATGCTCCCCTGTTGCAAGCCATCTCACAGGAGGCCCTCAAGGACAACAATGCCTACACCTGGTTTGCCAAAGGAATGCTGGAAAGGGAGAACCGCCGCTACAACCAGGCCATGGAAGATTACAACCGAGCCATCGAACTGGCTCCCAACGAAGTTTTCTTCTACTTGAACCGGGGGGCCTTGCACGCAGACATGATTGATTTTCTATCGTCATTGGAAGAAAACGTACAAGTACTGACCTTGGATGACAGCGGAACAACCCGGGCTCGGGTTCAAGACCGCAGCACCCGGACCTATGATTACAATGCCGCCATCCATGACATCGTCAAAGCCTCCATGTTGCTCCCCGACAATCCGTTCATTTACTACAACCTGGGGAATTTGTTCTGCTATGCCTCCGATCTTCCGGAAGCCATCCGTCAATATGACCGGGCACTGGAACTCTACCCCCACCTGGCTGAAGCCTATTACAACCGGGGACTGATTCTGATCTACCTCAAGGACCAGGAAAAAGGTTGCATCGACATGAGCAAAGCGGGAGAACTGGGCATCGCAGATGCCTACAGCATCATCCGGAGCTATTGTCTGGAAGAATAACGGCCCGTATCCGAAAACGGGTGCCTAGCGACGTCTGCTGCTGCGCAGACGGGATGCGGCACGAATCATGGCTTCATCACGGCTGATGTAGCGCAAAGCCAAGAAGGTCAAAACGGCAGCCACCACCGGGAAGACGGCAGTCAGCGAATAGATCATCACGGGCTCACGCTTGAGGAAGAGCACCAGAATGAAAATCTGCCATCCCAAGAGAATCAAGGCATTCAGCACACAGAGGCGGATCTGGAACATCCGGTTCTTGTAGGAGAAGAAAGTCGTTACCGAAAGGACAAAAGTAACGATCAGGAACACCAGCATGTCATAGCGCTCAATATAACGGATGGTTTCTCCATCCATCAAAGTGATCATCGGCGTAAAAAACATGGACAGCAGCAATCCTGCCGCAACAAAAAGGAACAAACTTTGTATTCTCTGTAACATAATCGTGCTTTTAAGGAAGGCAAAAATAGAAATTATTTCGTACATTTGGTTTTTAAAAAGAGATATTGTGTTATGATTGCATCTTCAGAACTCATCATCAATGCAGACGGATCCGTATTTCACCTGCACATCAAACCGGAAGAACTGGCGGATAAGGTCATTCTGGTAGGAGACCCCGGACGGGTTGAAATGGTCGCTGCTTTCTTTGACCGCCGCGAAGCAGAAGCCTCATCCCGTGAATTCCGTTTCGTTACAGGCACATACAACAATCAACGCATCACCGTATTGTCTACCGGTATCGGTTGTGACAACATTGATATTGTCGTCAATGAACTGGACGCCTTGGCCAACATTGACTTTCAGACCCGTGAAATCAAACCCGAACACCGCAAACTCACCCTGCTGCGCATCGGCACTTGCGGAGCGATCCAACCGGACATTCCCCTCGGATCCTTTGTCTTTTCTGAAATATCCGTCGGCTGCGACGGACTGCTGAACTGGTACGAAGGACGAGACCGGATTGTCGAGAAGGATTTTGAGGAGCCCTTCATGCAACATTGCCACTGGGCCCCCTACCTTCCGGTCCCTTACTTTATCCGCGCCTCAGACTCCCTGACCGAGCGTTTCCGCGAGCATACCCTTCCGGGTGTGACCATCTCTGCATCCGGTTTCTACGGCCCTCAAGGCCGGGTATTGCGCCAAGGTCTGGCCATGCCCCAAATGGTGGCAGATTTTGAGTCATTCCGCCATAACGGCTACCGCATCACCAACTTTGAAATGGAAGGATCTGCGCTGGCAGGATTGGCCAGACACCTGGGTCACGATGCCGCAACCGTATGCTGTGTCATCGCCAACCGTCATTTGGGCGAAAGCAACACCGACTATCAACCCAAAGTCCGGGAACTTGTCCAATTGTCCTTGAATTGCCTGACCCGATAAGATGGATAACCAACTCTCAAGCATGGTGGTGCTGCTGGAAGACCGCGATCCGATTGCCAGCAAAAGAGTGCTCCAAAAGATTCTGACCCGCGGTGAATCCGTACTGGTTGAATTGGACCGGCTCTGCCATGAAGAACCCGTACCGGAACGCAGGCAGCGCATACAACGGCATTACCCCAGAATCAGCAGGGAACTCACTCTGGTTTCACTGGACCGATTGGCCCGACGCCAGGATGATGCGTCCCTGATGGAAGGGATCTATCTGATCTGCCGTCTTCTCTCCCCCGAGCTGAAGTTTGAAGACCTGCATCACCAGATTATGCTCCTGGCACGGGAATTCCTGCTGGAGATCAATGAGCAGCGGACCGGATTTGAAAATGTCCAGCTCTTCAATCATGTTTTCTACCAACGGATCGGCTTTCACCTGATTGAACCTCAGATGCAGTCCTTACAGGGAGCCTCCATCCGACAGGCACTGTCCGACAAAGCATGTAATCCGGCCGTGATGACGGTTCTGTATTTCCTGTTTGCCCGGTTAGCCGGTCTGAGCCTCTATCCCCTTTCCATCAGCGGTGGACTGATGCCTGCCTATGTTGAAAAAGACCAGTTGCTCTTCTACGTCAACCTGGCGGCCAACGATGCGACACTGATGAACGAAGAAGAATTGCGCAAGTTCTGCCGCATCTGGAACATCAACCCGGACAAAGAGATGTATGGTCTGGTTGCCGAAAGTGAAATTCTGGTACTCTACCTGGAAATGCTCTCCGGTATGTACCGGCACCTGTCCCCAAAAAGCCAGGAAGCCTATTGGATCGACCGGGCACTGGAATTGTTCCCAGGAGAAGAATGGTACACAGAAGAAGAGGATGACCTTTAACGATCATCCTCTCTTTTTTATGAATTATTCTCGGTCAGCTATTATTTTCTGCTGAGCAGGATACGTCTGGCCATCTCACCGTCCACATTATGGTTTTCACCATAAGCAGCCGAACGTTCATGAAAGCGTTCTACAATGGCAGTAATGGTGGATTCAGGAATACCGGCATCCCCCAGGCGGGTAGCCAGCCCCAAGGATTGGAAGAATGCTTCGGTTTCGGCAATCGCCTTGTTGATCCGTTCTTCTTCGCTACCTTCGGTCAGCTTCCAGACCCGTTCCGCATATTGCAGGAGTTTGCCCCACTTCTGTTCCTTCAGGACTTCCATGGTGCCCGGCATGACAATGGCCAAAGATGCACCGTGAGCGATACCGCATAAAGCCGTCAGTTCGTGACCGATCATGTGTGTACTCCAATCCTGGTCAACCCCCATCCGGATCATATCGTTCAGGGCCAGGGTAGCAGTCAACATGTAATCAGACATCAGGTCATAATCCCGGGAGTTGTGCCAAATCTTGGGAGCAATCTCCAGAATGGTCAGCATCAAGCCTTCCGCCCAACGGTCCATCGGACGGGATTGTCCGGGTCGGGTCAGGTACTGTTCCAGCACATGGATAAAAATATCTGTCAGACCACACGCAATCTGATGAGGCGGCAAAGAATAGGTAACTTCCGGATCCAGAACGGAGAACTGGGGATAATTGGAATAGAACGAGCGCTTTTCCTGTGTTTCACGGCATGAGATCACAGCTCCGCTATTCATTTCCGAGCCGGTTGCCGGCAAGGTCATCACACTGGCAAAGGGGATGCTTTGGTCTGCCTTTCCCCGCAACACCAGGTCCCAAGGTTCCACCTTCGGATTCGCAATTGCGGCAGCAATCAACTTGGTTCCATCAAGCACAGAACCACCGCCTACGGCCAACAGAAAGTCAATTTGTTTATCCAGTCCTTTTGCGATCGCTTTTCGCAAGGTCTCAATGCAGGGATTGGGTTCAATTCCCCAGAATTCGATATAATCATGTTCCCGGAGCGCATTGCGGACTGCTTCATAGACACCGTTTCTTCGAACACTTCCGCCCCCGAAAGTAACCATCACACGGGCATCTTTCGGAATCAACTTGGCGATTCTAGCGATTTGTCCCTTACCAAATACCAGACGGGTCGGATTACAATACTCAAAATTGTTCATAATAAGATTTATGGTTTAGTAATACAATCGCAAATATAAGGATAATTATTGATATGCAAATACGGATTAAAAGACTTTATTTCAATACATAAAGATTTTTTTTGCAAAAGAAGTGGCCAGACATTTCTGCCTGGCCACTGATTCGATGTTTTGGGGAAATATCCTTATTTCCAACCGTATTGTGCACGGTCGCCCAATTCTTCTTCAATGCGAAGCAATTGGTTGTATTTTGCCATACGGTCTGAACGGCTCAAAGAACCGGTCTTGATTTGACCCGAGTTGGTTGCCACTGCAATGTCAGCGATGGTTGAATCTTCGGTTTCACCGGAACGGTGAGAAGTAACGGAAGTATAACCATGACGGTGAGCCAGTTCAATAGCGTTCAAGGTTTCAGTCAGGGTACCGATTTGGTTGACTTTGATCAGGATAGAGTTTGCACAACCTTTTTCAATACCTTTGCGCAAGAAACTTACGTTGGTCACAAAGAGGTCATCCCCTACCAGTTGGCAACGGTCACCGATGCGGTCGGTCAGGAGTTTCCAACCATCCCAGTCTTCTTCTGCCATACCGTCTTCAATGGAGTCAATCGGGTACTTGCTGATCAATTCTTCCAGGTAAGCCACTTGTTCTTCGGCATTACGTTTGGCACCTTTTTCACCTTCAAACTTGGTGTAGTCATAGATACCGTCTGCATAGAACTCAGAAGAAGCGCAGTCCAGACCGATCTTCACATCAACACCCGGTTTGTAGCCGGCTTTTTCAATGGCAGCAATGATGGAATCCAACGCGTCCTCGGTACCATTGAGCACAGGAGCGAAACCACCTTCATCACCTACAGCAGTGCTCAAGCCACGGTCGTGGAAGATTTTCTTCAGCGCGTGGAACACTTCAGCACCCATGCGCAGACCTTCGCGGAAAGATTTGGCACCTACCGGACGAATCATGAATTCTTGGAAAGCGATCGGGGCATCAGAGTGAGAACCGCCATTGATGATGTTCATCATCGGAACAGGCAATACATAAGCGTTGGTACCACCAATATAACGATACAACGGAATTTGCAAATAGTTGGCAGCTGCTTTAGCGACAGCCAGAGAAACGCCCAGAATAGCGTTGGCACCCAAGTTGGATTTGGTCGGAGTACCGTCCAGCTTCAACATGGTTTCATCAATTTCCACTTGATTCAACGCACTCATGCCGAGGAGTTCCGGAGCAATAATGTTGTTGACGTTTTCAACAGCCTTCAACACACCTTTACCCAAATAACGACCTTTGTCTCCGTCCCGAAGTTCCAGGGCTTCATTGATACCGGTAGATGCTCCTGAAGGCACAGCTGCGCGGCCGAATGCACCGGATACCAAGGTTACGTCAACTTCTACTGTCGGATTTCCTCTTGAATCCAAAATCTCTCTTGCGTGGATGTTACAAATTTCCATAATTACTTTATCTTTAGGTTTTATAAAAAATTCTCGCGCTCGTTTTGAGCAAATATCAAGCCAAATGTTAACTTTGCAATAAAATAACTGCCCTATGCCCTTTCAACTTCAAGCTCCCTACCAACCGGCTGGAGACCAGCCTTCTGCCATCCGGGAATTGTGTGAGTCCATACAGGCAGGCCATCAGGCGGCGACCCTGCTCGGAGTCACCGGATCGGGGAAAACGTTTACCATGGCGAATGTCATCCAGCAACTGCAACGCCCCACCCTGATACTCAGTCACAACAAAACTTTGGCTGCTCAATTATTCGGCGAATTTAAGGCTTTTTTTCCAAATAACGCAGTAGAATATTTTGTTTCTTATTACGACTACTACCAGCCGGAAGCCTACTTGCCTGTAACCGACACATATATAGAAAAAGACCTCAGCATCAATGACGAGATCGAGAAGTTGCGGCTCAGTGCTTCGTCAGCACTTTTGTCAGGCCGCCGTGATGTCATTGTCATCTCCAGCGTATCCTGTCTGTATGGCATCGGCAATCCGGCCGACTTTCATGCCAACACCACCCAACTCCAGGTGGGCCAGCGCATCAGCCGCAACAAAGTACTGTACCAGCTGATCGATTCGCTTTATGCCCGCAACGACATCGATTTCTGCCGTGGCAGTTTCCGGGTCAAGGGCGACAGCGTGGACGTCTGGTTTGCCTACGGAGACACGGCTTGCCGAATCTATTTTTTCGGGGATGAAATTGAAGAAATCGAATTGTTTGACCCGATCGGCGGCAACATCCTGGATCACGTCCATCAGGTCAACATCTATCCGGCCAACCTCTTTGTAACGACCAAAGAACGGACCATCCAAGCCGTCAGGCACATCCAGGATGACCTGTTCCAACAACACAATACATTTCTGGAATACGGAAAGAACCTGGAAGCAGCCCGCTTGAAGAAACGGGTGGAATACGACCTGGAGATGATTCAGGAGCTGGGTTATTGTCCCGGTATCGAGAATTATTCCCGCTATTTCGACGGACGCAAGAAAGGGGATCGGCCCTTCTGCCTGATCGACTATTTCCCGGACGACTTCATCACGTTCATTGACGAGAGCCACGTTACGCTCCCGCAAGTGCGGGCCATGTACGGAGGAGACCGTTCCCGGAAAGAAATTCTGATCGAATACGGCTTCCGGCTGGATGCTGCGGCCGACAACCGACCGCTGAAATTTGACGAATTTGAGAAGATTCTTGGCCAACGCATCTATGTCAGTGCCACTCCCGCCGAATACGAACTGGAGCAATCCGAGGGAGTTATCGTGGAGCAGATTGTCCGCCCGACCGGACTGCTGGATCCGCCTATCGAAGTCCGTCCGACCCAAAACCAGATTGATGACCTGCTGGAAGAAATCACCCTGCGTTGTGAAAAGGACGAACGGGTTCTGGTCACCACATTGACCAAACGGATGGCCGAAGAACTGGAACGTTACCTGACCGGACACAGCATCCGTTGCCGCTACATCCATTCCGATGTGGATACCCTTGAACGCGTGGAAATTCTGGAAGACTTCAAGGCCGGACGATTTGATGTACTGGTCGGAGTGAACCTCCTGCGCGAGGGGCTGGACCTGCCGAGTGTCTCCCTGGTAGCCATTCTGGATGCCGATAAAGAAGGCTTTTTGCGCTCAGACCGGGCCCTCACCCAGATAGCGGGCCGCGCAG
>CALCYB010000097.1 GCA_937906485.1 uncultured Rikenellaceae bacterium | reverse complement strand
CAAAATCGGCGCGGAGCTGGCGGACATCGCCATCATCACCTCCGACAATCCCCGGTTCGAAGACCCCCAGACCATCATTCAGGAGATTTATGCAGGGCTTTCAGCACAAGGACGCAGCCGCTGTGTCTGCATCACTGACCGCAAGGAAGCCATCCAAAGCACGCTGCTGCTGGCCGCAGAAGGCTCCCTGATCCTGATTGCCGGCAAAGGGCACGAAAACTACCAGATCATTCAGGGCGTCAAATACGATTTTGATGACCTGGCTCTGGTCAAGGCCTGCCTGAAGGTCAACGATACCGTCACTCATTCATAGATCCCGAAAACCACATTACACCATGCTATACCACCTGTTTGACTATTTCCAAACCCATCAGATTGACTTTCCCGGTTCGGGGCTGCTGCAATACCTCTCCGTCCGGGCAGGTTTTGCCAGCGTAATTGCCTTCTTTTTGGCCTTGTTCGCGGGGAAACGCATCATCCGTCTGCTCCAACGCAAACAGATCGGGGAAGAGATCCGCGACTTGGGTCTTGAAGGTCAGATGGCCAAAAAAGGAACGCCGACCATGGGTGGATTCATCATCCTGATCTCCATCCTCATTCCGGTACTGCTACTGGGTAACCTGACCAACATCTATGTGCAGCTCCTGCTGCTGACCACCGTCTGGTTGGGCTCCATCGGTTTTCTGGATGACTACATCAAGGTCTTTAAGAAACGCAAGGATGGATTGAGGGGCCGCTACAAGATTTTCGGTCAAGTCTCTTTGGGACTGATTGTCGGTGTAGTGCTTTGCTTCAGCGATCAGGCGACCATTCGGGACAAGGCGGAAATCCGACCCCAGTCCCATCTTCAGCAACAAGTGGATGAGTTGGAACTGGACGGCTACGAAAGCGACCATAACCGGGCCCATTCCCTGGGACAACACTATCATCCAGCCCACAAAAGCACAAAAACCACCATTCCCTTCTTCAAGGGCAATGAATTTGACTATGCCTGGCTGGCTCCGGGAAAAGGTCAGGTAAAAAACATCCTGCAGTGGGTCATCTATATCCTGGTCATCATCCTGGTGATTACGGCGACCTCCAACGGCACCAACCTGACCGATGGCCTGGACGGTCTGGCAGCGGGCACCTCGGCCATTGTCGGAGTTGCCTTAGGAATACTGGCCTACCTGTCCGGGAACATCATCTACGCCGATTACCTGAACATCATGTACATCCCCAACTCCGGCGAGATCGTGGTGTTCATGGCCGCTTACCTGGGGGCACTGCTCGGTTTCCTCTGGTACAACGTCTATCCTGCGCAGGTCTTTATGGGGGATACCGGCAGCCTGACCCTGGGAGGAATCATTGCTGTGGTGGCCATCATCACCCGCAAAGAGCTGATGCTCCCGATCCTGTGCGGAATCTTCTTTGCAGAAAGTCTATCCGTCATCCTGCAGAGCAGCTATTACAAATTCAGCCGTTGGCGCACCGGTGAGCCCAAACGGATTTTCCACATGGCCCCGCTGCACCACCATTACCAGAAGACGTCCATCCCTTCACTGATCCGGCGACCGACACAACCGTTGCAGGAAGTCAAGATTACCCTGCGTTTCTGGATCATCGGCATCATCCTCGCTGTCTTAACCATTGTAACATTGAAAATCAGATAATCCCATGAATAGAATCGTTGTTCTCGGTGGCGCCGAAAGCGGTGTAGGAGCCGCTGTTCTGGCAAAAGTAAAAGGATACGACACCTTCCTGTCCGATAACGGATGCATTTCCCAACCCTACCTCGACCGGTTACAGGCCTATGGGATCGAATATGAGATGGGCGGCCACAGCCTCCCAAAAATTCTCAATGCAGACCTGATCATCAAAAGCCCAGGAATCCCTGACAACGTTCCGGTGATGGTCAAGATCCGGGAAAAAGGCATCCCGGTCATCTCCGAGATTGAGTTTGCAGGCCGCTACGACCGTGCCCGCAAAATCTGCATCACAGGCAGCAACGGCAAGACCACCACGACCTCGATCATCTACTACCTGCTCAAGAATGCGGGACTGAATGTCGGTCTGGCGGGAAACATCGGAGAAAGTTACGCTTACCAGGTAGCCACCAAGGATTATGACATTTATGTATTGGAATTGAGCAGTTTCCAATTGGACGGCATGTACGACTTCAAAGCCGATATCGCCATCCTGATGAACATCACCCCGGACCACCTGGACCGGTATGATTTCAAAATGCAGAACTACATCAACTCCAAATTCCGAATCACCCGGAACATGTCAGAGAACGACTGCTTCATTTTCTGCGAAGATGATGACATTACCATCGGTCATCTGAGCGAAATTGTCCTACGCGCCAAGAAGTTCCCTTTCACCCAACAACATCCGGTGCAACAAGGGGCCTACCTGGAAGGCGACCGGATCTGCATCCGCACCGAAGACGACGAGTACGGTATTCCGGTAGAAGACATTGCCTTGTCCGGAAAACACAACCTGTACAACACCATGGCGGCTGCCATTACCGCCAAGATCATGAACATCTCCAACGAGACCATCCGTGAAAGTCTCCGTACGTTCAAAGGCGTGGAACACCGACTGGAGAAAGTGCTGAGCATCAAGGACATTCTATTTATCAACGATTCAAAAGCCACCAACGTCAACTCGGCCTGGTATGCCCTCGAAAGCATGACCCGTCCAACAGTATGGATTGCCGGAGGGAAAGACAAAGGCAACGACTATGAGCCGCTGACCCCCCTGGTCAAAGAAAAAGTAAAAGCGCTGGTGTGCCTGGGAAAAGACAATACCAAACTTCACGATTTCTTCGGGGATAAAATCGCCACAATCGTGGACGCTTCCTCCGCACAGGAAGCCGTGCAGAAAGCCTACGAACTGGCCCGACCGGGAGACGCTGTGCTGCTTTCTCCCTGCTGCGCAAGTTTTGACCTGTTCAAGAGCTACGAGGACCGCGGCCGACAATTCAAGGACGCCGTCCGAAACCTGTAAAAACAACACAACATGGCAACTAGAAAGATAAAAGAACAACTCACCCTTCGCGGAGACAAGGTCATCTGGATCATCGTATTGCTGATGGCCCTGATATCCGTTGTTGCCGTCTATTCCTCTTCCTACGCCTTGGCCAACCGGGCAGATGTCAGCACCTTCCACTTCCTTTTCAGCCAGATGAAAAGCATCTTTGTGGGCTGGATTGTCCTGTTTATCTTCTACAAACTTCCCCTACGGATCTACCGGTCCGCCGCCTTGCCCGTCTTGGCGGGCATCATTGGGATGCTGGCGGTCGTCCTGCTCCAGTACTACGTCTTCAAAACGACCAAACACCTGCTTGCACCCCGCTGGCTCGACTTGGGTTTTACCTCCCTGCAACCCGCAGAATTCGCCAAGATCGGCATCGTGATCTATTTGGCCAAAATCCTGGAAGTCAAAAAATTCAACGATTTCAAAACCTTCATGATCTGGATCCTCGCTCCGGTGGGGATCACCTGCGTGATGACCCTGATGGGCAGTTTCTCGGCCACCTTGATCATTGGTCTGACCACCGCCATCATTCTCATCTGCTCCAACCTGCCCAGAAAATTCATTTACCTGACCCTGCTCATCGTCGGGATCGGGGGCGGCATCGCCTTCTTCTGCAATTACCAATTCGGATGGTTTGACCGTCTGGATACCGTCACCGGCCGTGTGGAACGGTTCTTCATGAGCGAGGAGCAAAAAAGCATGTTGAGCGAGGAACAACAGTCCAAAATTGCAGAAAAGGAATACCAACGCAAAGAGGCGGAACAAGCCATCCAATTGGGCGGCATCAAAGGGCTTGGCGCCGGAAACAGCATCAAACGGACCACCCTGCCCAACCCGTACGATGACTACATCTATTCCATCATTGTCGAAGAATGGGGGCTCATTGGCGGGCTCATCGTCATGTTCCTGTACATCTGGTTCTTCTTCCGATGCGTCAAGATTGTGAGGCTCTGTAAAAAACCCTTCTCGGCCATCTGTGTCAGCGGTCTGGGCACCTTGATCACCTTCCAGGCCCTGATTCACATTGCGGTAAACATCGGTGTTATTCCGGAAACCGGACAGACCCTGCCGATGATCAGCCACGGAGGAACCGCCTACATGCTGATGAGTGCGGCTTTCGGCATCATCCTGGCCGTAAACAGGACCATTGAAATCACCAAAGAAAAAGAAGAACGAGAAAGAAATATCCTGCTATGGAACCAAAACGAAGAAAAATCATCATAAGTGGCGGTGGGACCGGAGGACACATTTTCCCGGCCCTATCCATTGCCGATGCCATCCGGAACATCCATCCGGATACCGACATCCTGTTTGTCGGAGCGGAAGGCAAGATGGAAATGGAGCGCGTACCGGCAGCGGGTTACCCGATTGAAGGGCTTCCGGTGGCCGGTCTGCAACGCAGTCTGAGCCTCAGCAACCTCGCCCTGCCCTTCAAATTGTGGAAAAGCCTGCGCAAGGCCCGGCAGATCATCCGCAAGTTCCGCCCGGATGTGGTGGTCGGTGTCGGCGGCTATGCCAGTGCACCCACCCTCTGGAGTGCCAGCCGCATGGGGATCCCCTGCCTGATCCAAGAACAGAACTCCTATGCCGGACTGACCAACAAACTACTGGGCAAACGGGCGAAAAAGATCTGTGTGGCCTATGACCGGATGGAGCGTTTCTTCCCGCAGGAGAAGATCCTGCTGACCGGCAACCCGATCCGCAGCAACATCCACCCGGCCACCCCGGAGCAACGCAGCCAGGCCCGCGCGTACTTCTCCCTGTCCGAAGACCGGCCGGTACTGCTGGTCGTGGGAGGAAGCCTGGGGGCCCGCACCTTGAATCAGGCCCTGTGCCAATGGGTAACCCAGATGGACCCGGCCACCCCCTACCAGATTCTGTGGCAAAGCGGCAAATACTACCGTCCCGAAATGGAGCAGTTCTTTGCGTCCCTGCCCGGCTGGGACCCTTCTTCTACCCTGCATCCGGAATCCGGAAAAGAATACGAACTGCGCTCGTTTGGAAACGTCAGAAACAGTGACTTCATCAAACGCATGGACCTGGCCCTGGCCGTAGCCGACTGCGTTGTCAGCCGTGCCGGAGCCGGCACCATTTCCGAACTCTGTGCCGCAGCAAAGGCGTCCGTTTTCGTTCCTTCTCCTGCAGTTACAGAAGATCACCAGACCCACAACGCGCAAGCCCTGGTCCGCCATCAGGCCGCAGAAATGGTCCGCGATGACCAGGCGTTGGAACAGCTGCGCCCCCGCTGCGAAGCCTTGTTGCAAGACCCCGGACAACGGGAGCTGTATGCCCGCAACATCCTGCAACTGGCCAAGCCCACGGCTGCCGCAGACATAGCACAAGAAGTATTACAATTAATTCCCAAGCAATGAGTTTACAGTACGTATATTTCATCGGCATCGGCGGAATCGGCATGAGTGCCATCGCACGCTACTACCACCACGCAGGCTACCGGGTCAGCGGCTATGACCGCACCCCCAGCCGGCTTACGGCTGCCTTGAGCCAGGAAGGGATGGACATTCACTACGAAGACCGTCCGGATCTGATTCCGGCCTCGGTCAGCGAAACGCTGGTCATCTACACTCCGGCCATTCCTGAGTCCCTGCAGGAGCTGCAACTCGTCCGCCAGAAAGGCTACCGCCTGATCAAACGCTCGCTGGCTTTGGGAGAAATTGCCGCCGGTCAGGAAACCCTGGCCATTGCCGGAACCCATGGAAAAACCACCACCTCCACCCTGCTGGGGCATCTGCTGACAGATGCACAAGAAGGATGTACCGCTTTTCTGGGAGGCATCTCCAAGAATTACCACACCAACCTGCTGCTCAGCAGCAATCCGGTACTGGTAGCAGAAGCGGATGAATTTGACCGCTCCTTTCTGCAGTTGCATCCCGACATCGCTGCCATCACAGCCATCGACGCGGACCACCTGGACATCTACCACGACCTGGCCTCCATCCAAGAAGCCTTCCAGTCGTTTGCCCGACAAGTCAAGAAAGCCATCGTCCTGAAACAAGGTGTGGATCTGGGTCTGTCTGATGACGCTTTACAAGCACGCATCTACCGGTACGCCTACGACCAGCCGGCTGATTTCTACGCAGCCGACATCCGTCCCTTGCCGGGGGGCTATTTCCGGTTCACCCTCCACACGCCGAAGGACCCCATTCCTGACTGTCAGGTCGGCATCCCGGGCTGGGTCAACGTAGAGAATGCGGTCGCTGCCGCTGCCGTAGCCTGGCTGCACGGCACCTGCCCCGAAGCCATCCGCAAAGGCTTGGCCAGCTACCAAGGCGTTGAACGTCGGTTCGATGTGCACGTGAACACCCCGGAATGTGCTTATGTGGATGATTATGCCCACCACCCGAAAGAAATTGCAGCCGCCCTGTCTTCGATCCGGAACATTTTCCCGGGCCGTCGGGTGACCGTAGTCTTCCAGCCGCACCTGTTTACCCGTACCCGTGATTTTTACCTGGAATTTGCCGAGTCCCTGAGCCAGGCCGATGAGGTCATCCTGCTGCCCATCTACCCGGCCCGCGAGGAGCCGATTCCTGGCGTCGATGCAGAGATGATCCGAAGACAGATCCAGGGTCCCAAAGCAGAACTCGTTACCAAAGAAGAACTTTTGAACCACTTGAGTCAGCAGGCTATTGATATTTTGATTACATTTGGGGCTGGAGACATTGACCGGCTCATACGCCCCATCACTGATTTGCTTACCACCCGTACCACCCGATGAACCTGTTCAAACGCATACTTGCCATAATTGGACTCTGCCTGGCTTTTGGGGCAGCGGTTGCCTATTTTGTTTTTGCCGCATGGCTGGACCACCAACATGCCCACAAGCAGGTATGCCAACGCATTGAAGTGGTAATAACGGACAGCCTGGACTACGGCTTCATCCAAAAGAAGGATGTGCTGGGTCGTCTGCTCTCGCTGCCGGAACCGGTAATTGGCCAATCGGTCAGAGCCATTGACCTGCACCAGATCGAGCAGATGCTGGAACAACAAGGAGCCATCCATGTGGCCAATGCATCGGTCAATCGTTCCGGAATCCTGACCGTCAGCATCAGCCAACGCAACCCGATTGTCCGGATCATGACCGGACAGGGCTCCTTCTACGTGGACCAGTCCAACTTCTTCTTTCCGTGGAGCAACCAGTTCACTGCCTATGTACCGGTGGTCAGCGGACACATTCCCCTGCACCTGGAGAAAGATTTCCGGGGCAAGGTATCCGGCCAGGATGCCGAATGGACCAACCAGTTGCTGGAGCTGGTCCACTACATCTCCCAACGGCCCTTCTGGCGGTCGCAGATCCAGCAGATTCATGTTGAAGAAAATGGGGAACTGCTGTTATTTACCCGCGTAGGCGACCAACTGATCCGGTTTGGTACGATGGAGAACCTTGATACCAAATTCCGGAAGTTGTCCACGTTCTACGATCAGATTGTTCCCGTAGAGGGATGGAACCAATACGCAGAAGTAGACCTGCGGTTCCGTAATCAGATTGTCTGCACCAAGAAAGAACAAAAAAAGAAATAAGATAAGAAATGGAAAACATTGTTGCTGCCCTTGACCTGGGGACCTCTAAAATTGCTGCCATTGTCGGACAGAAAACCGACAGCGGGGTCCGCATCGTCGGTTATCAGGAAGTTCCCTCCGACGGTGTTGTGCGCGGTGAAGTCGTGAACATCCAGAAAGTCGTCAAAAGCGTAGAAATCGCCCTGGATGCGGTATCCAAACAAGTGGACACCGCCATCAGTGAAGTCTGGATCGACCATTGCTGCGAACGGATCCGCCACGAATCAACCGTCATCAAGAAATCCAGAAGCGAAGAAGATTGGATCAGCGAGAGTGAGATCGAAGCCATCTTGCAGGAAGCCCGGAAAACACGCGTAGCCTCCGGAGATGTAGTGCTGCAGGCGGTCCCCCAGAGTTACAACATTGATGACCGCATCGGGGAAATCGATCCGGTCGGAATGATGGGCTCCCAGATTGAAGCGGATTTCCGTCTGTTCATCGGCAAGAAAAATGCAGTATCCAGTGCCTCCATGGTCATTGACCGCAGTCACCTTCGGGAAAGCGGCGGTTTCTTACGAGGCATTGCCAGCGCCCGTTCCATCCTGAACACCAACGAAATGGAACTAGGTGTAGCCCTACTGGACATCGGTGCAGGTTCCACAGACCTGGTGGTCATCAAGGACAACATCATCCGCCACCTGGATGTCATTCCTTTCGGGGGAAACGCCATTACCGAAGATATCCGCCAATTGTGCGGAATACCCTGGAAAGTGTCCGAACAGCTCAAGCTGCAATATGGCAGTGCATTTGCAGGATTGGACAACGGAAAACGGATCGTATCCATCCCTGCTTCCGGTGGAGCAGCCACCAAAGAAATTTCCTCCAAAGAACTGGCCCTGATCATTCAGGCCCGCTTGTCTGAAATCATCAAGACCGCAGATCTGGCCATTGTCAGAACCGGCTTGAAAGAAGAACTCAAAGCAGGGCTGGTGCTCACCGGTGGGGTCGCCAACACCATGCACATCCAACGCCTGGCCACCCAACTCACCGGCATGGGCATCCGGGCTGTCCGGCTGAAGGTTTCCGGAGCCTTCCACAGCCCCTATATGCAAGATGCTTCCG
>CALCYB010000096.1 GCA_937906485.1 uncultured Rikenellaceae bacterium | reverse complement strand
CTTGCCGGTCGTGACGGGGATAAACCCAGATTTGAAACTCTTCCAGCAGCTGTTCGTATCGGAACCATTTCTCAATGGATGAAATGTTGTCTCCGCCGATGAGCAGAATGAATTCCTGGTCCGGTTCCAGTCGCTGCAGGTGATGCAAGGTGTTTAGGGTGTACAGCGGTTGGGGAAGATCAAATTCCACGTCAGATACGGTAATGGGCTTTTCCGCGGACAGAAAACCCCGTTTTTTTGCCTCTTCCACGCTGCTGGCCACCTCCAGCAGGCGTTGTCGGGCGTCAGCCAGATCTTCTGCTTTTTTTAGCGGGTTTTTGGGGGATACCACCAGACGGATTTCATCCAGCTGCCGGTCCTGGCACAAATAGCGGACAATGGACAAGTGTCCGTAATGGACCGGATTGAAGGAACCGAAATAGAGGAGGGTGGTCATGTGTGTCAGTCCTTTATGAATGAAGCAATCAGCTCTCTGGCTTCTTTCAGGGCCACATCCAGGTTGTCATTGATCAGGGTGTAGTCGAAACAAGGCTCGTACGTGAGCTCTTCCTCGGCTTTGGCTACCCGGCGTTCGATGGCTTCTTTAGAGTCCGTGGCACGGTTGATCAGTCGTTGGCGGAGTTCTTCAATCGAGGGAACCTTGATGAAGATGGCGAGCGCCTGTTCCTGGAACAGACGTTTGAGGTTGACGCCGCCTTTGACATCAATATCAAAAATAATGGTGTTTCCCTTTGCCCAAATCCGTTCCAGCTCGGATTTCAACGTACCGTAGTAGGAACCCGGATACACTTCTTCGTACTCGACAAAAGCATTTTCCTGAATCATCTGCTGGAATTGCTCCCGTTGGAAGAAATAGTATTCCACGCCATGGCGCTAATTTCCGCGACGTGCGCGGGCAGTAGCGGAAACAGAGAATTCCAGTTGGGGGAATTCTGTCAATAAGTTTTTGATAATCGTACTCTTGCCGGCTCCGGAGGGAGCAGAGAGAATGATGACTTTACGGCGGGTGTCGGACTGAGCCATGGGGTTCTATTATTATTTTGAAATTTACCGCAAAATTATCATTTTTGCGTATATTTTGAAATAAACTGATTGTTGTACCATTTAAATATTGGATATTATGATTTCTTACAAGGATTTAGGTTTGGTAAACTCGCGTGAGTTGTTTGCCAAAGCCGTAGCAGGAGGGTATGCGATTCCGGCATTTAACTTTAACAACATGGAACAGATGCAAGCGATTGTTTCGGCTTGCGTTGAGACCAAGTCTCCGGTGATTCTGCAGGTTTCCAGCGGAGCCCGCAAGTATGCCAACCAGACTTTGTTGCGTTACATGGCACAAGGAGCCGTACAATATGCCCGTGAACTGGGTTGTGAAATTCCGATCGTGTTGCACCTGGACCATGGTGACACGTTCGAACTTTGTAAGTCTTGCATCGAATATGGTTTCTCATCTGTCATGATTGACGGATCTCACCATGATTATAACAAGAACGTGGAGCTGACCGCACAAGTGGTGGAATACGCCCACAAGTACGACGTGACTGTAGAAGGTGAACTGGGCGTGCTGGCCGGTATCGAAGATGATGTGAAAGCAGAACAACATACCTATACCCGTCCTGAAGAAGTGGAAGACTTTGTCAAGAAGACCGGTGTGGACTCATTGGCCATTTCCATCGGTACTTCCCACGGAGCCTTCAAATTCAAACCCGGTCAAAAACCGGAAATCCGCCTGGATATCCTGGCTGAAATTGAAAAACGGATTCCCGGCTTCCCGATTGTACTGCACGGAGCCTCCTCTGTTCCGCAAGACATTGTGGCAGAAATCAATCACTACGGCGGACAATTGAAAGATTCCATCGGAATCCCCGAAGACCAATTGCGTAAAGCTGCCGCATCAGCTGTCTGCAAGATCAACATTGACAGCGATGGCCGCCTGGCAATGACTGCCGCCGTACGCAAAGTGTTTGTGGAACAGCCTGCGGAATTTGACCCCCGCAAATACCTGGGTCCTGCACGGGACAAACTCAAAGCCCTTTACATCCACAAAATCATGAACGTACTTGGAAGTAACGGCAAGATCTGATCGGTTTTTTGAAAAAAACTCAAATAGGAGTGTCACATTTTTCGTGAACTCCTATTTTTTGTCTAAACTTGGCAGGATTCAAGTTTTTATATTATATTTGTAGCAACTTAGTAATGACAATAATTAAACCTTTAAACATTACCATTATGAAAATTAAACATGTTTTGGCAGTAGCATCTGCAGTAGTATTGACCTTGGCAGTATCATCTTGTGGCTCCAAATCTGCTCCCGCAGCCAGTGAACCCGACCAAGTGGAAGTATTTACTCCGTTCGCCGGTTTTGTTTCCGATCTTGACAATTTCCGTTTTGTAGGAATGGGAACATCGCCCGATCAGGCAACCGCCGGTAAGATTTCCCGCCTCAATGCACGTACCGAATTGGCTTCTATGATTGAGGCAACCGTAAAGGCAGTTACCGAACAATACATCAACCAAATTACCATTGCTGACAAAGTGGAATTCAAAAGCAAAATGGAAGAAAATGCATTGGTGGCTGTAAACGAAGTTTTGGCCGGCAGTGCTCCGAAAGAGTCTAAAACCTACAAGAGCAAAGATGGCAAATATACGACCTATACCGCAATGGAATTGCCTCGCAGAGTGGTTGAAGAAGCTGTGATCGAAAAGATCAGCAAAGATGAAAAGACTGCATTGGAATTTGACCAATTCATGTTCAAGAAGACTTTCGATGCCGAAATGGAAAAATTGGCAGCTGAAAGACAATAATTGACAGTCATTTGTCAACAGTACAGTGGGGATGATCAGACCGCTAAGGATCATCCCCTTTTTTTATAATCTCCAAAAGAATCTTTCCATGAAACGCTGTTTCTTGTTTTTGACGCTTTCCTCTATCGTCTTGATGTTTATGAGCGGCCTGCTGTCTGCGCAGGACCCGAATGAGGCTTATCGGGAGTTCTTGCGTAATCGGAATGCAGAAATGGAGAATTGGCGGACCAAAGCCAATGCGGAATTTTCTGCGTACCTGAATGAGGCTTGGTCGGAGTTTCAGATCACGCGGGGCAAGGAAAGTCCCCTGCAGCCGGTTGACGAACAGCCGACGTATTATCCGGGAACCTCCCCGCTGCCAGCCAAGCGTCCGGGTGCGGGTTTGCCCGCATGGCCGGGGGCTTTGATGGGACCGGTGCATCCCGAACGAATCAGCTTGGTGGAGGCGCCCGGTTGCGGGTTTGATGTGGCTTCCAATGTGGTGCACTTTGATTTTTATGGTGAGCGGTTGGAAATTCCCTTTGATGCCGGTCTGCGCCTGAGTTATCTTTCATCCAAAGAACGGGATGTGGCACAAGCCTGGAGCAAGTTGGGAAACGCCAATTTTACACCGACCTTGGAAAAAATCCAGGCCCTGATTGAGGAGCGTGCCTTGAATGACTGGGCGACATATATGCTGATCAAAAGGATGACGGAAGCCTTGTACGGTGCCGGTCAGGAGAACGAACGGATGATGACGCAGATGTTCTTCTTGTGTCAGTTGCAGTTCAAGGTGCGTGTCGGATCGGCAGGCGCCAACCTGGTCCTGTTGCTGCCCTTTCAGGAACCGGTCTATCAGGTGTCTTACATCTCGGATGGTGGGCAGGACTTGTTCGTCTTTACCTACCATCCGATCAGTACACAGACCCCTTTGTATACGTTTACCCGGGATTTTTCCCATTCCGACCATCTGATGAGCCTGGCCTTCGAGCGTCCGATCAAATTGGGAACATCGTCGGCCTACCGGATGGTCAAGTTGCCCTTGTGGACGGAACTCATCGGTGAAGAAGTTGAAATCCCGGTCAACGCAGCACAGATCGAGTTTGTCTATGATTATCCCCAGACGGACCTGCCTTTGTACCATCGTTCGGCTGTCAATCAACAGACTTCCAAACAATTGCTGCGAAACGTCAAGTACCAGGTTCTGGCCCGTCAATTGTCGGAAGAAGAGTCTGTCGGTTTTATCCTCGCTCTGGTTCAGAAAGGATTTGAGTACAAGACAGATTTTGAAATGTTTGGTCGTGCCAAACCCTTGTTTATCGAGGAGTCGATTTATTACGGAGCCAATAACTGCAAAGACCGGGTCCTGCTTTTTTCCTGGCTGGTTCGCGAGATCCTGGGACTGAAGACCGTGATGTTCGGTTATCCCAATCACGTTTCCTGTGGTGTTGCGTTTACCAAACAGGTGGAGGGGGATGCCTTTTCTTTGGAAGGGGAGCAGTATACGGTCTGTGACCCGACTTATATCGGCGCTCCGATCGGTGCAACCATGCCTCGCTATGAAGGAATGGACCCTGTCGTGATCCGGATGTAAAGGAAATCCTGCCATTTTGTCTGACCTTTGCTTTTGGCAGCAATTTTGTGGCTATATTTGCGGTCTTTTAAAATAAGAATGATAAAATATACCACATATGAGCAAGAAATCAGAGCAAAAAGCACAGGAAAAGCCGATGGACAAGCCTGAGGTAAACGATCCTCAAGCACAGGCGCAACAAGAAACCGTAGCCAAAGAAGAAGAGTCGGCCGTACAGGAGGACTTGCGGGAAGAGCTGGACCTCTACAAAGACAAATACCTCCGGCTGACTGCGGAATTTGACAATTATCGCAGAAGAACTGCAAAAGAACGTCTGGAATTGATCAACTCCGCCGGAGAACAGGTGATCAAGGGCTTTCTGCCTATTTTGGACGATTGTGAACGGGCCATGCAAGTGTTGGCTCAATCTGAGGACAATACCGCTGCAAAAGAAGGTACCGATCTGATTTATACAAAACTGAAATCATATTTGGGTACGCAAGGTCTGGCCATGATGGAAGTTGTGGGCAAGGACTTTGATACCGATTACCATGAAGCGGTGGCTCAAATCCCGGCTGCACCCGAACAAAAAAACAAGGTAGTCGACGTGATTCAACAAGGCTATACGTTGAATGGCAAAGTGATTCGTTATGCGAAAGTGGTAATTGGCATTTAATAAGGATATGGAAAAAAGAGATTATTACGAAGTCCTTGGCGTAGATCGGGGCGCATCCGCGGATGAGATCAAGAAAGCCTACCGGAAAAAGGCGATCCAGTATCACCCGGACAAGAACCCCGGCGACAAGGAAGCAGAAGATAAATTCAAGGAAGCAGCAGAAGCTTATGATGTCCTGAGTAATCCGGACAAGAAGGCCCGTTATGATCAGTTCGGTCATGCCGGTATGGGTGGAGCTGCCGGTGCCGGCGGTTTCGGCGGCGGTTTTGGCGGATTTTCCATGGATGACATCTTCAGCCGTTTCGGTGATATTTTCGGAGGAGGTTTCGGAGGCGGATTCAGTGGCTTTGGCGGTTTTGGCTCAGGTGGGCAAGGTGGCCGTCGCGTAGCACGTGGTTCTGATATCCGTATCCGGGTAAAGGTTTCCCTGAATGATGTCATGAATGGGGTGGAAAAGAAGGTCAAGATCAACAAGATGGTCTCCTGCTCCCACTGTCACGGAAAAGGAGCCGAGTCAGAAGCGGATATCCATACTTGTGATACTTGTCATGGAACAGGCTCTGTTACCCGTGTGGTCAATTCGTTCCTGGGACAGATGCAGACTTCCTCTCCTTGTCCGAAGTGTAACGGAACCGGAAAAGTCATCGTCAAGCCCTGTTCGCATTGCGGCGGGTCCGGTTTGCACAAGGAAGCAGAAGAAATCAGTTTTAAGATACCGGCCGGTGTGTCAGACGGAATGCAACTGACCGTTCGGGGCAAAGGAAATGCCGGCAAGAACAACGGGGTCAACGGAGACCTGTTGGTGGTCATTGAGGAAGAGCCCCATGCTGAATTGCAACGTGATGGGAATGATTTGATTTACTCGTTGTTCGTCTCATTCCCGGATGCCGTGTTGGGCTGTGATGCTGAAATTCCTTCGGTCAATGGTAAATTGAAGATCAAGATCGATCCCGGTACCCAATCCGGTAAGGTTTTGCGTCTTCGGGGTAAAGGCGTTCCCGATCTGCAAGGGTACGGACAAGGTGATCTGCTGGTGTACGTGCATGTATGGGTGCCCAGGAAAGTGGACAAATCCGAAAAGGAAGTTTTGGAAAAGATGCGCTCATCGTCCAGTTTTAAACCCAATCCGACCAAGGATGACCGGAATTTCTTTGACCGGATAAAAAAGATGTTCTCCTAATCCCTATGGAAAAGGTACTGAACAAACCATACAGAAAATTCGTGTTGGTGCTCCTGGTGGGCTTCAGCACGTTTTTTCGTCTGGATGCGGCTTCGTCTGACACAGTGACATACCAGTGCCCCCTACGCATACCGGTCTCCCTGTCCGGTAATTATGCGGAATTGCGCAGTGGACGTTTTCATGCCGGAATCGACTTTCGGGCATACGGCAAGGTGGGAGATCCGATTTATGCTGCTGCAGCGGGCTACATTGCCCGGGTGACAGTAGGGTCTTCCGGATACGGAAATGGCATTTACCTGACCCATCCAGACGGCTCACAGACGGTCTATGGCCATTTGTCCCGTTTTGTTGCTGCGGTGGCCGATTCGGTCCGGTCGGCCCAGTACGAAAAACAACAGTTTGCCGTGGATCTTGCTTTTGAGCCGGATTGGTTCCCGGTGGAGGCCGGTACGCTCATCGGTTATGTAGGTAACTCCGGATCTTCCGGTGCGCCTCATCTTCATTTTGAAATCCGGAGACCGGACCAGTCGGGACCGTTGAATCCTCTTCGGGCAGGGGTTGTCCGGGTGGAAGATACCCAATCCCCGGAAATCAGCCGGATCGCTTTTGTCGGGTATTTTGAAGATTCGGCAGGTGTCGCCTATCCGAAGGAAATCGCTTCTTTCCGCTACGGATCTTCGAAGGTGCTCTCATTGCCGGAGCGTTCTTACCTTTCTGTCAGCGCCGTTGACCGTCAGGACGGAACACCTGCCAAATTAGGCATTGAGCATTATCAGCTTTGGCTGGATGATTCGTTGCTCTTTGATTATAAGGTCGGCGAGTATCTTTTCCAGGAGAACCGCTCCTTCAACAGCCTGATCGACTATGCGGCCAAACAGCAAGGACAGGGCAACTGTGTCAAGACCTGGATTGAGCCGGGCAATGAATACATTTACCGGCGTCCGCAGATGCGTCCCGACGGGCTGATCCATCTTCAGGATGATTCGCAGCATCAGGTGCGCCTTTTGTTGACGGATGAACACGGTAACACAACCGAGCGTATCTTTCGTGTCCGGCGGGATACGGCAAAGTACCGGGAACTGGAACAGACCGTTGTGACCGATACGACCCAAGGGGCATGGACGGCCTGGTTCCTGCCCCGATGGGTGGAACAGCCGGACATCCAATTGGGATTCTTCCCCGGATCCTTCTTCCGGAATGTCCGTGTGAAGGTACAGGAACAGCCATCGCAGGAAGGAGTTTATTCAAAAGTATGGAAGATCGGGGACAGCGAAGTGCCTTTGAAACGTTCTGTCCGTCTGCGGATGAGGGTTGAGGCACCGGACAGTCTGAAGAGCAAGCTGCTCTTGGGCCGGTTGACTCGCAAAGGGAGTTGGGTGGCTTGTGGAGGACGGGTTTCTGGAGATACCCTGCGTGGTGCTCTGTCTTCCTTCGGGACATACGGAGTCATTGCCGACACGAAGGCTCCTGTCGTGACCGCCCGTTTCAAAAATGGGGCGGATCTGCGCCGGAGAACGCAATGCGCCTGGACCATCAAGGATGATTTGTCCGGAATTGCGCACTGGCAGGTGAAAATTGACGGTGAGTGGGTCATTGGGCAGTATGATGCCAAATACAACAAATTGTGGGTGGACTTTGATCCGGATGTGGTGCGTAAAGGAAAGAAACATCGCATTGAGGTATGGGTGAGGGACACCAGAAATAACGTTTCTGAGCACGAGTACGAGGTCATTTGGTAGATTGGATGAAAAAAGTTCAAAAAAAAATCAGAAAAATTTGGAGAGAGAAAAATTTGTTGTACTTTTGCAGTCCCAAAACGAAAGCAACCTCTTGAGAGACGCTTGAACTTCAATGTTGCGCTTAAAATGAGATGACAATGGATTTGATTAAAATTGCAGAACAAGCGTTCGCACAAGAACCTAAAAATTATCCTGCTTTCAAAGCCGGTGACACAGTTACCGTAGCTTATAAGATTAAGGAAGAAAACAAGGAAAGACTTCAAAAGTTCCGCGGAGTGGTGATCCAAAGACGCGGTGCTGGTTCAACTGAAACTTTTACCGTTCGTAAGATTTCCAACGGTGTAGGTGTTGAACGTATTTTCCCGGTTAACTCACCGTTCATTGAATCAATTGAATTGAACAAGGTTGGTAAAGTTCGTAGAGCAAGAATCTTCTATCTCCGCAACTTGACCGGTAAGAAAGCCCGCATCAAAGAAAAGAAATTTACGGGCAACAAAGAAGCTTAAGAAAAATACTGGCCCCGTAGCTCAACTGAATAGAGCATTTGACTACGGATCAAAAGGTTACAGGTTTGAATCCTGTCGGGGTCACAAAGGAGTTCGGTTGAACTCCTTTTTTGCTTATGAAGAGAGATTAAATATAAGGCTTCATAAGAAAATAATTTTTAGAGATTTCACAGCTTCTAAAATTCAAATTATGGATAAGGTTTCGGAAAACCCTTTAAAAAACCGAAAAGACAGCCACTCCGCACTGATGGTTGTCACTGCTCTCTTCGTCACACTCTACTTGGTGTCGAACATAATGGCAGTAAAGGTAGTCGGTCTCTTCGGCGTCTTCTATTTCGACGCAGGTACAATAACATTCCCGTTCGCATATATGCTTGGCGATGTCCTCACCGAGGTGTGGGGGTACAGGACTGCACGCAAGGTCATATGGTTGACACTGTTGTGCAACATACTGCTTGTCGTATGTACGCAGATAGGCGTGATGATGCCTTCACCGGAGTATCTATCCGAAAGTGAGGCTGCATATAATGCTACATTCTCATACGTGCCACGTATCGTGCTGGCATCACTCACAGGTTTCCTTCTCGGTGAACTTTCAAATGCCTGGCTTATGGAACGTATAAAGCTGAAGACTCGAGGACGCCATCTATGGATACGC
>CALCYB010000095.1 GCA_937906485.1 uncultured Rikenellaceae bacterium | reverse complement strand
ATCAAGGACGCCCGCTGCTTTGATTTTGACCAAGTGCACCAAACTACCCGCCAGGCCTGGAACGAGTACCTGGGCAAGATCGAAGTCGGCTACCGTAAACACGACCGGAAAGACCCCAAACGGGATTCGATCCACCTTGAACACCTGCGTACGTTCTACACCGCGCTCTACCACACGGCCGTCAGCCCCAACCTCTACTCCGATGCGGGCACCCCCGACGAATACACGGTATTCTCCCTCTGGGACACTTTCCGTGCCCTGCACCCGTTGTTCACCCTGATTGAACGCGAACGCACCGAAGACTTCATGAAGACCTTCCTGATTGTCTATGACTCCCTCGGAAAGCTGCCGATGTGGGAGCTTTCCCGCTATGAGACCGACTGCATGATCGGGTACAACTCGGTATCCGTCATTGCGGATGCCATCGCCAAAGGCATCACGGATTTTGATATTGAACGCATGTTTGAAGCCATGGTTGCCAATTCCAAAGAAGAGGAATACGGCATTGATGTTTTCCACAAAAACGGTCTGGTTTTGGGAGAACTCGAACACGAATCGGTCTCCAAGACCCTGGAGTACGCCTATGATGACTGGTGCATCGCGCAGACGGCCCTATACCTGTACAACACGACCGGAAAACAATGCTACATGGACCACTACCATGATTTCATGCAATCTGCCCAATACTACAAAAACGTGTTTGATCCGGCCACCCAGTTCATGCGTGCCCGTCAGGACGGACGTTGGATCACGCCTTTCCATCCCGCCGAAGTCAACAACCACTACACCGAAGCGAACTCCTGGCAATACAGCTTCTTTGTACCTCACGATGTTGCCGGCCACATCCGGATGCTGGGCGGAGACAGCCAGTATTGCAACAAACTGGACCAGCTTTTTGCTGCCTCCAGCCGCACCGTCGGCCGTACCCAGGTGGACATCACCGGTCTGATCGGCCAATATGCCCATGGCAACGAGCCCAGCCACAACTATGCTTACCTGTACACCTTCGCCGGCCAACCCTGGAAAACCCAGGCCCGCGTCCGCGAAATCATGACCACCCTGTATGACTCCTCCCCGGACGGACTCTGTGGCAACGAAGACTGCGGTCAGATGTCGGCCTGGTACGTATTAAGTGCCTTGGGCTTCTATCCGGTAACCCCGGGATGCGACCAATGGGTGATCGGCTCTCCCCTCTTCGATTACGCAGTGCTGCACCTGGAAAACGGCAAGACCTTCCGCATGGAAGCAGACTACCCCACCGGCTCCCAAGATGAATGCGCGTATATCCTGGACTACCCCTACATCACCGGCATGACCCTCAACGGACAACCGCAAAGCCGGATGTACCTGACCACCGAACAATTCCTCCAGGGCGGAGAATTCCGATTCCAGTTGAGCAAGACATATGACCCGCAATTCGGCACCCGTCCCGAAGACCGTCCCCATACGGCCATCGAAAACACCCTGATCGGCAACCCTTGGTTTGAAGTGGAAGCCCCGATGTTTGAAACCACGACCACCGTTTCCATTGGCGCCTATGAACCGACCCACGAGATCTGGTATGCCATCATGTTCTTTCTTATGGTATTTGTGAAAGAAACAGATTTTGTGTCTGACAGTCCGAT
>CALCYB010000094.1 GCA_937906485.1 uncultured Rikenellaceae bacterium | reverse complement strand
TCATATTGTTAATTTTAATTTTTTCAAATATAATTTATTTTTTTGAGAAACCTGTATAAGATTAGGTGCAAAGTTTTTACTCCACCCACGCCAACGTGGCAATACTAACCCTGCACCCCAACTTCTCCACCAGAACTGTGGCGCAGGCCTCAAGGGTGGCTCCGGTGGTAAGGACATCATCCACCAGCAGCCAGTGCTGCTCTCCTTGAGGAAGCTGGTTGGGGTTGAGACGGAAAGCACCCTGAAGGTTGGCCCATTTTTCTTCGGTCTGAAGCCGGGTCTGGGTGCGGGTGTAACGCTGGCGGATGAGTGCCTGAGGGTACACGGGCAGTTGAAGGACTTGGGCGATGCCTTCTGCAATCCATTCGGACTGGTTGTAACCCCGTTGCCAACGTTTGCGCCAATGTAGGGGGACAGGGATGATGCCGCACCAGCCGGCTGTTGCCGCCAGAGGTTGCAACTGGGTGCCGAGTCGCCTGCCCAGGGCTTTGGCCAGTTTTCGCCCTCCTTGGTACTTGATTCGGTAGAGCAATTGCGGGTAGTCATTGCTCCGGTCAAAATAGAACAAGGCGTAGACAGCCCGCAGGGGTATGCGGCCCCAAAGTTTCTTCTCGGCCGGGTTGTTGCGCCAATCCCAGAAGTAGGTCAGGGGCAGGTCCCGCTCGCAAAGCAGACACATATCCGTTTCTTGCGTCGGCAGACCGGGCAGGTCCGGGGGAACAGCGTCTCCCAGAGCGCAGACAGGAACGGTTTCATGATCCGTCAGCGACGTTCAGCCGCTTGGGGGCAGGGGCTTGACGTGTGTAGTGTTCGGGAGCATGCAGCGAATTGATTTCCGTTTCTCCTGCGAGGAATTGGCCGGCATGTTCCAGGTAGAAGAAATCTTCGATGACAGTCGTCCCTCGTGGCAGGGTGTTGAGGTAGTACACTGTCTGCTCTTTTTCAATTTCCCGGTAATAGCCGGTAGCGGATCGCCATTGATACCCGGAACGGGGCTGGAGTGCCTGCAAGGGGGTGCTACGGCGGAAACGGACTTGTACCAGGTCAACAGGCCCGTCACTGTGGATCTCGTGCCGCACTTTGATTGTCTCTCCTGTGAGCCGGATTTCACCCTCCCGAATGGGGATCCATTCCTGACCTTGCTGGAGATAGTAGGCCGTTTCAACGCGGATGCCGAAACCGGATTCATCCCGTTGTCCGACGGTCTGCCGGGTGGTGTAGAACTTTGTGGCAAAGAGGGGTGCAGTCGGATCAAAGAACGGATTCTGGGGCTGTGCGTTGAGGGCGAACGCTGTTTCTGCCACTGAAGCCAGGTCGTTGTAGAGCCGGTTGTTGAGTTGCCAGGTCATCCATTGGAGGATCTGGGCTGCAGTTTTCTGGTCATCCGTCTCGTAGAACAGGCGCGCCAGACGGGCATGGAGTTGCAGGTCCGGGTGCAACAGACCGTGGGCCCCGACAGCCGCATTGGGCAGGTACTGGCCCAGGAAGGGATGGGGAACCAGGTATTGGTGGAGGGAGGCCAGAACTGGCTCGGCCTCTTGTGCACGGTCAAGACAGCGCAGGACTTCGGCCCATTGTACTTTCTGTGCCAGAGAGAAGTGTCGGGCTTGGTTGAACAAAGGACGGATGAGCTGTTGGAGTGCTTCTTTTTCTTCCGGATGATCGTTTAGCGGCAGCAACCGGCACCGGGTCCAGGCGTACAGAAGGGTGTCCTTTTGCTGGTCGCGGCAGTAATTCAAGGCTTTGTTCAGAAAATCAGTCAACTCCGGTTGGCTGCTGTCCAGATAGCCTTGTTCCAAAAGGGAGGCAAACCGGTTCAGGAAGTGAAGGGTGAGCGTATAGGAGGAGGACATTCCCGGCATCCACTGCACGCCTCCGTCCCAGTTCTGGGCCTCCAGGATCCGTTCTCGCGCTTGTTCTTTCTGCTGGTCGCTTCCCTGCGTGATGCAGAGGAAGTAATAGTGGTCCATCCAGTCCATGACTTGTCTGGGTGTCCGGGATTTGAGCCGCTCCAATGCCGCAGCGGTGAGTTGGGCCGGTGTCTTGGCCAGGTAGCCGGAGTCCGGGGTTTGTCCGGGTTTCAGGGCTTGGGTCTGCGCATGGAAGGTGGTTTCCTGTTTGGGGCAAACCAGGATCCGGTGGAGTTCTCCG
>CALCYB010000093.1 GCA_937906485.1 uncultured Rikenellaceae bacterium | reverse complement strand
CCCCGCCGCAGGCCGGCGTCCTCCCCGCCCTGCTCTGCGGCGAACGCAGCCAACTGGACAGCCACATCCGCCAAGACTTCCAACGCAGTGGCGTAGCCCATCTGCTGGCACTTTCCGGCCTGCACGTGGGCATTCTCTACCGGTCATTGCAACGCCTTTTCTTCTTCCTCCCGGGAAAATCTGGGGGCCCGGCCCGGTGCCGGGGGTTACTCTGTCTGATCTTTCTTTGGGGGTATGCGCTGCTGACGGGCCTAAGTCCATCCATTGCCAGGGCCGTCATCATGTGTACCTGTTACGAAATCAGCGGATGGCGAGAGGAACCGAAAAACGGACTGAGCGCTTTGGCCATCAGCGCCATGCTCATTACGCTATGCAACCCGCTTGCTCCTTGTGCTGTCGGCTTCCAACTCTCTTTTCTTGCCATGTTGGGCATCTTTCTGGTCAACCCCTTTTTAGAACAGCTCATTCCGAAGCCCGGATCCGGCGGCCTGCCCCGGCAACTGCTTTTCCGTCTCTGGCAGACCATCAGCATCACCTTGTCCTGCCAACTGATCACCTTGCCCCTGCTGCTGCATTACTTTCACGCTTTTCCCTTGTCGTTTCAACTGGCTAACCTATTGGGCGCCCCGCTGGTTTCCTGGATCATCCAGACAGCACCATGGGTATTGCTGTCCGGCCATCTGTGGCCGGACGCCGAAGTCATCTCCCTGGCTCTGAAGATTCCATTGGACTGGCTCCTGAAAATTGTGGCGATAATCCATCAATTTTCCTAAGATTCTTACGTGTTTTTTTCTACCTTTGTCGCACTTTTCAATAAACCTGAACACACATGGGCGGATTATTCGGCGTAATTTCCAAGCAAAGTTGCCGTACGGATTTATATTACGGCACTGATTATCACTCACATTTAGGAACGAAACGGGGCGGCATGGCCGTATACAACGGAGACGGTGTCTTCGCCCGAGACATCCACAACATTGAAAATTCCTACTTTCGGATCAAATTTGAGGAAGATCTTCCCAAGTACACCGGCAACTCCGGCATCGGCGTCATCAGCGACACCGATGCACAGCCCATCCTGTTGAATTCCCACTTGGGGAAATACGCGGTCGCTATGGTCGGCAAAATCTCCAACATCCAGGAATTGGAAAAAGAAATGCTCTCCCGAGGCAAGGCCTTTACTGAATTGAGTTCCGGCAAGACCAATCCGACGGAAATGGTCGCCCGGCTGATTTCTGAATCCCGCTCATTTGAAGAAGGCATCCTCAATGTTCAGGACTCCGTCAAAGGTTCCTGCTCTTTCCTGATTCTGACCGAAGAAGCCTTGATTGCCTGCCGTGACCGTTATGGAAGAACGCCGTTGATCCTGGCTGAAAAAGAAACCGAATCAGGCAAGGCCTATGCCATTGCTTCTGAAACTTGCAGTCTGTTGAACCTGGGCTATGAACAATGCTACGTCCTGGGTCCCGGCGAAGCCATCCGTATTACACCGGACGGTTTCAGCACCTGTGTCCCGCGCCGCAAGGAAATGCAGATATGCTCTTTCCTTTGGGTATATTACGGTTATCCTGCCAGTTCCTACGAAAACATCAACGTGGACCAAGTACGCCACAACCTCGGTTACAGCCTGGGCTGCCAAGACAAAACCGACATCGATGTAGCCGCCTCCATTCCGGATTCCGGCACCTGTATGGCCATTGGATTTGCTCAAGGGAAAGGCATTCCGTTCCGCAATGCCATCGTCAAATACACCCCTACCTGGCCGCGCAGTTTCACTCCGACAGACCAGAGCGTGAGAAAACTCATCGCCAAGATGAAGCTCATCCCCAACATCTCCCTGCTGCGTGAGAAGAAAATTGTATTCTGCGACGACTCCATCGTCCGGGGGACCCAACTCAAGGACAACGTGAACCATCTCTACGAATACGGAGCCAAAGAAATCCACATCCGGGTCAGCTGTCCTCCCCTGTTGCACCCCTGTCCTTTCTTGAATTTCTCATCATCCCGCGGACCGCTGGAACTCATTGCCCGCCGTTTCATCCAGAGCCAGGAAGGCAGCCACGACTGCAAACTGGACCGCTATGCAACGACAGGAACCCCGGAATACAACAATCTGGTAGAACACATCCGGGAAGAACTCAAAGTAGCAACACTGGAATTCAATACCGTAGAACAAGTGGTGGAAGCTATCGGACTGCCGAAATGCCAGATCTGCACCCACTGCTTTGACGGAAGCAGCTACGGATTCTAGCCCCTACTCGATATCCTCTTTCATCCGCTGCGTAAGCCGCTGCACGACCTTGAACTGCGACAGGAATTCTGCCGCAAAGACACGTATGACGGTATAGGAAGGGATGGCTACCAGCATACCCACAATGCCTCCGATATTGGCCGCCAGAAGAATCACAATAAAGATTTCAAGGGGATGGGCCTTTACGCTATTTGCATAGATATAAGGTTGGAATACAAACACATCCACCAAGTGGGTCACCACAAATATCGCCACCAGCGTCAAGAAATACAAACCGGCCGGGGTATCGTTCAAATGCCCGTACTGGGAAACAAAACCGATCACCGTACCGAAGGCGCCACCGGTAAGCGGACCTACGTAGGGAATGACGTTGACCACTCCGGAAATGAACGCCAGGACAACCGCCATTGAGAAATTCAACCCGGCGATGTAATGCAGTCCAAGGGTATTGAGGACCGTAATCAGTACCGTCTCCAATGAAATTCCCAAGAAATAACGCACCAGCAGATTGTTGATCGAATCCAGAGCACGAGTGATGTTCTGTTCGTATTTATCCGGGACCACCGACTGCAGCATCCGTGCAAAGGTATTCTCATCCAGCAAAAAGAAATAGGAAATGAAGATGACCGAGAAGAGTCCGATACCAAAATCCACCAGCAGGGTGGCCGCCTCGCTGACCACATTCGAGAGCATGGAGAAGGAAATAGAATTCCGGACCGCATCCACTGCACTGGTAATCAATGAGAAGTCTTCAGGAAGAGTAGGAAAGACACTCCGAAGCATGTCGTTGATCTGGGCAAAGAAAGCAGGCTCCTGCTGCACCAACTGATCCAGATTCAGACCATGGATCTGCTGGAACAAATTGCCCACCATCGGCGACAGGAACAGAAAAAATCCGGTCAGCAGGCCAAAAATCAAAACGAGTGCCACCAGAGCAGCCAGCGAGGCAGGCACCTGAAAACGGCCGATTCGCCAACTTCTGATTCTGCGCACCAGTGGCTTTCCGATCAACGAAATGACCACCGAGATGACGATATAGGTCAACACCGAACTGAAAAACCAGGCCAGAAAGCCTACCAATGCAACCATGGCTGCAATGAGAATATAGCGGGAAAGTTTGTTCATATACCTTATATTTGAAGACCAAAATTAGAGATTATAATTGAAAAATGCTATTTTTGTAAACTTGAAACAACATTCGAATCCGTATTACCCATGAAAAAACTTTTCTGTCTGTTCTGCGTCGCCTTCTTGTCCCTGCCCCTGGCAGCAGATGAAGGGATGTGGTTACCCTCCTTGATTTCACAACGCATCCAGGATATGCAAGCCAAAGGCTTCAAACTGAATGCCGAGGATATCTACAGCGTCAACCAGGCTTCTCTGAAGGATGCCGTCGTTCTTTTCGGCAGAGGCTGTACCGGTGAACTCATTTCCAACGAAGGCCTGCTGCTGACCAACCACCATTGCGGCTACGGTCAGATCCAGTACCACAGCTCCGTAGAACACGATTACCTGCGTGACGGCTTCTGGGCCATGACCCGTGAGGAAGAATTGCCCAATCCCGGGCTGACCGTCAGTTTCCTGGACCGGATGGAGGAAGTCACCGCCCAAGTGCTCTCCGGCACAGAAGCCGTCAAAGATGACCTGGTCCGCGACTCCATCATCCGCGCCAACTCCCGCCAGCTTATCGAAGCAGCCACAGCCGAAGGCAACGGGTTGCGTGCAACCGTAGAAGCCCTGTATTACGGCAACCAATATTTCCTGTTCGTGTACCGGCAATATCGGGACGTCCGTCTGGTAGGTGCTCCGCCCTCCTCCATTGGAAAATTCGGCGGCGACACCGACAACTGGATGTGGCCCCGCCATACCGGAGACTTCTCCATCTTCCGGATCTATGCCGATGCCGACAACAACCCGGCTGACTATTCCGAAAACAACGTCCCCTATCAACCCAAGCAGTTCTTCAAGATCTCGACCAAAGGGGTTCAGGAAGGAGACTTCACTTTTGTGTACGGTTTCCCTGGCAGCACCCGTGAATACATCCACTCCGAAGAAGTGCATTACATTGCAGAGGTATCCAACCCCCACAAGATCAACCTGCGCACCATCCGCCTGGACATTCAGAAACGCTACATGAATGCCGATCAGGCCGTACGCATCCAATATTCCTCCAAAAATGCAGGAGTGGCCAATGCCTGGAAGAAATGGCAAGGAGAAATGAAAGGAATCCGCAAGATGAACACCGTAGCCAACAAACGCAGTTACGAAAAGGCGTTCCAAAAATGGGCACGAGGCACACGCTACGAACACATTGTTCCGCAATTGGACTCCTTGTACCAAATTCTCGAACCCTATTCCTTCGCGACAGACTATTACAACGAAACCATCCGTACCATTGAACTCATCCAACTGGCCCTCAACAGCCAACGTCTGCTGCTCAACCGCCCGGATGCCTACCAGGATTACCTGGCTTCGTTCTACAAGGACTATTACCTGCCGATTGACAAAGATTGCTTCATTGCCATCCTCAACGAATACCAGAAATCTGTACCGGAAAACTTCAAACCGGCCTACTACCAGGCCAAACTGAAGGACTACGGCAGCATTGAAGCCTGGGCAGAAGACTTGTTCTCGCGCTCGGTCTTCGCTCACCCGCAACAAGCAGCCGCTCTGACAGCCGATACCGACCTGATCAGTGACCCTGCTGTAGAAATGGGCATCGCCTTCCAAACCTGGTACAACGAAGATATCCTTCCGGTCACCCGAAGGGTACAAGCCGAGATCCGCAAACTCTATGGTGATTACATGCGTGGACAAATGGAATTTGAACCCCAGAAGGCCTTCTATCCCGATGCCAACCTGACCCTGCGCATCGCCTATGGGAAAATCCAAGGCTATTCTCCGGCAGACGGCATCTATTATGCCCCCGTTTCAACCCTGGACGGCATCATGGAAAAAGACAATCCGGAAATCTTCGATTACAACATTCCGCAACGCCTGCGTGACATCTATGCCGCCAAAGACTATGGACGCTGGGAAGTCGACGGAAGTGTTCCGGTCTGCTTCATCGCAGATAACCACACCTCAGGAGGCAACTCGGGCAGTCCTGTCATCAACGCGGATGGACACCTGATCGGGACCAACTTTGACCGCGTATGGGAAGGCACCATGAGCGACATCGTTTTCGACCCGGAAATCTGCCGCAACATTTCATTGGACATCCGCTATGTACTGTTCATCATCGACAAGGTAGCCGATGCGGACCATCTGCTGGAGGAAATGGTATTTGTAGAATAATAAACTTCACCAACATGTTATCGCAAACCCGCAAAGAGGAAATCCTCGAACTCATCAAGAAAGAAGTCAAACCCGCCTTGGGTTGCACGGAACCGATTGCCGTTTCCCTGGCCGTAGCGAAAGCCTGTGAGATACTTCGCAGCGAAGGCCACGAACCCGAAACGGTAGAAGTGGAAGTCAGCGCAAACATCCTCAAGAACGGTATGGGTGTAGGCATCCCCGGTACCGGCATGGTCGGTCTTCACATTGCCGCTGCGCTGGCCGTAGCCTGTGGAAAATCCGCCTACGGACTGGAAGTGCTCAAAGACCTGAATCTGGAGGCGGTTGAAGCCGCCAAACAAGCGGTTACCGACAAGAAAGTCCGCATTCAACTGGCCAAAACTCCCTTGAAACTCTACATCCTTGCCCGGGTCATGGGCAACGGACACCAGGCAGAAACCCTGATCCAGAACAACCACGACTCAATCATCTACACCGCCTATGATCAACAGATCCTGACCGATCTTCGCTCAGAAGGCCAAGAAAGCAAGGAAGACACCCAGGTCAAAGAAAAAGAGACACTGGACTATCAACTGAACATGCAGACCATCTGGGATTTCGCGACCGAAGCCCGAATGGATGAAATCGAATTCATCCTGGAAGCGGAACATCTCAACCAAGCACTGGCCGATGAAGGGCTCAACGGCTACGGCCTTCGTGTCGGAAAAACCTTGATGGACAACCTCCACTCCGGTGTGTTCGGCGACGGACTGATGGTCTATGCCATGGCCTTGACCGCTGCCGCCTCTGATGCACGGATGGCCGGCTGTACCCTCCCGGCGATGTCCAACTCCGGAAGCGGCAATCAGGGAATTACCGTCACCATGCCCGTTGTGGCAACCGCACAAAAAGTGGGTGCTGACCGCGAGGCACTGGCCCGGGCATTGATCCTGGCTCACCTGACCGCTATCCAGATCAAAGGTTACCTGGGCAAATTGTCTGCACTCTGCGGCTGCGTCATTGCCTCAACCGGAGCTGCCTGCGGCATCGTACGCCTCAAAGGCGGTAACTTCCAACAAGCCTGCTATGCCATCAAGAACATGATCGGGAACATCACGGGCATGCTTTGCGACGGAGCCAAAGAAGGCTGTGCCCTGAAAGTGGGTTCCGGTGTTTCCTCTGCCGTACAATCGGCGGTTCTCGCTTTGGAAAACATCTGCATTTCCGAAAGCGACGGCATCATCTACAAAGACATTGAAGACACCATCCGGAACCTGGGTCACATCGGCAGCAAAGGCATGGAAAACACCGATGCAGTCATTCTGGACATCATGATCTGCAAATGATAGAACAAGCAAACAGCCTGCTGGCCCTGATGCGGGACTACGCCCAGACCGGCGACTACTGCGCCCACTTCTACTGGGACGCTGCCGCTGTCCCCTATGGCGGTACGCTGGGCGGAGAGCGCGGTGAGATCAAAATGGAGCTGGTGGACGGCATCAACGTCCTGTTCGGCAACCCCAATACCCCCGTGGTGGAGCGGCAGCCCTACATCCTCATCGTGGGCCGCGCCCCCACCGAACAGCTGAGAGAGGAGATCAAGACCCACAAGGGCGGTGACATCCTCCCCGACTGCGAGTGGGACACCATGGCAGGCGACGGCGGCAGAACCGAGCTCGACGGCGAGGACGGAAAATCCCTCTACGTCTACATGTACGAGAAGCGAAAGGGTACCGTCCACGTCACCAAGGCCACGCGTACCGCCGTCATCTTCAAGGACATCGACACGGGACTCACCCGTTACCCAATCGCCTGGGGCAACTGGGAGAAGCAGAAGAACCAGTACCACGGCAAGGCCCTGGTCACAGACGTTATCCCTAACCAGATCTTCATCAACACCATGTTCGCTATGGTCATGCGACACCTCCAGCTCATGGGCTTCCCCAAGACCGTCTACAATGCCGACCTGGTGGGAAGGTGGTCGAACGAGGTGGGACAGGCCATCGCCGTGCGCGGCCTTCAGCCGGGACAGAGCATCTCGCAGGTGGCCTACCACATGCCGGGTGCTGATATGTCCGGCCAGATCATTTCCGCCATCGACAAGGCCGTGAGCTACACCAAGGACTGTCTCGGCGCAACGGATGCCCAGCTGGGCAACGTCCGTCCCGACAACACCAGCGCCCTGATGGT
>CALCYB010000092.1 GCA_937906485.1 uncultured Rikenellaceae bacterium | reverse complement strand
GGAAGCCACCAACGGCCATGATCTGGGCATCATCACCCTTGATGGTGCAATGGTGGCCCGCCAGATGCTGCGACACCATTGCAATCCCCAAACCTACGAATGCAAAAAGATCTACCGCAAGGCCAAATCATTGGACATGGAACGTTGGCAGGAAGCCATTGCCCGTGAACACCACACCATGATCCGCGCACGCCAGATTGCTGCTGAAATGAACCTGAGCATGAAGATTGGCGATGTGGAATTTCAAGGAGACGGTACCAAGGCCATCTTCTACTACATCGCAGATGAACGCGTGGACTTCCGCCAGCTGATCAAGGTCTTTGCCGAAGAATTCCGCATCCGCATTGAAATGAAACAGATCGGAGCCCGCCAGGAAGCAGCCCTGATCGGCGACATCGGCGTATGTGGCCGGACCCTCTGCTGTTCGACCCACATCGTGGACTTCCAGTCCATCACCACCCTGTCTGCCCGTTGCCAGGACCTGTCCCTGAACCCGCAGAAACTCGCCGGACAATGTGGAAAACTCAAATGCTGCATCAATTACGAAGCCGCCGTATACCAGGATGCCATCAACCGGATGCCTCGTCTGAACAATCCCCTTGAATTGCAGGATGGTCAGGCCCACCTGATCAAGACCGACTTGCTCAAAGGCCTCATGTGGTTCTCTTACGACCCCCACTCATCGGCCAACCTGATTCCGCTGCACAAAGACAGAGTCATTGAGATCCTCAAGCTCAATGCCCGGGGCAAGAAAGGTTATTCCCTCCTGGAAAAGGAAGAAGAGAACCACCAAAGCGAGTTCATCAGTGCTGTCGGTGACGAAAAAATCGACCGCTTCGACGAAAACAAGAAATCCAAGAAGAACAATACCGGCAAATCCCGGCCCAATAACAAGAAAAGAAGACCGAAAAAAGGCAACGGAGATGGGAAGCCGTCCAAAAACAAAGGAGAATAGACGGATACCGTCCTTCTTCTTGTCCATGCTATTAGCCGTCGCTATGGTTTCCTGCAAGGAGCCCGTACCGACGCATCAATTGTGTGCCATCGCTCCAGAAGGCATCACAGCCACCGATTCACTGCATTTTGTGGCGCCCATGCCGGATGCCGGAGTCTCCTACCGGATTGGCTTCACCGCCCGGACCGAACAGCGATTGCCTGTTCCTTTCTGGGATCTGGAGGTTGTGGCCACCTCCCCTTCCGGCAAGATTTATCGCGAACAGGTCCGCCTTCCGGTAGAGCGAAGACGCATTGAAGCCTACCTGGCCCAATGCCGCCAAGAGGGGCTTCCGGAAGAGATCACCCTGATCACCACCCATGCCGGCAATGACCTTACCTGGAACTACCGCGAGGGCATCCGTCCGGACGAAACCGGAGAATGGCAGCTGACCCTCCGATTCCTCTCCCAAGAACCCATTACAGGCCTGCATTGTTTTGGCCTGACTTGTATACCTGAAGACCATGAGCAGTAAAAACAAACTTTTCAAATTCAAAGAAAATGAAACCTTCCGCTGTCTGGTGCAGCCGGACATGGAAGAGATCTTCCATAAAGACCACCCCTTGAAAGGCAGATGGGGTGAAGAGATGTTCGGAAATGACCACCCCATCATCCTGGAACTGGGTTGTGGAAAAGGAGAATACACCATCGCATTGGCCGAACGCCATCCCGAGAACAATTACATCGGCGTGGACATCAAAGGCGCACGGCTCTGGAAAGGCGCAAAGTATGCCACAGAAAAACCATTGCCCAACGTAGCATTCCTGCGTATCCGGATTGAATTTATCGAATCCCTTTTTGCACAGGATGAAGTCTCCCAGATCTGGGTGACTTTTGCCGATCCCCAAGTACACAAACCCCGAAAACGTCTCACCAGTGAACTCTTCCTCTCGCGCTACCGCAAATTCCTGCGTACCGCTGACGACGGCTCCGAAACCGGGACCATCCACCTGAAGACCGACAGCCAGCTCCTGCACGAATCCACCCTGGAAGTCATTCAAGCCGGAGGACACCACCTGATTGAAGCCGACAACGACATCTACGGAAGCGGCCGCGCAGCAGATGACGAAATCCTCTCGGTAAAGACCTTCTACGAGCAATATTTTCTCGCCCAAGGGCTGCCCATCACCTACCTTCGCTTCAAACTCAACACCGATAACACCGACAACCCTGAAGATCCTGAAAACCCTGAAAAACCCTGACTTATGACAAAAAAAACTGCTGCAATCATCCTCGCGTTGATCATCACCCTCTACGCGAGTTTAATCACCTGGAAGATCTTTGAACCGGATCATTCCTGCACCTTTGAAAAGGTAGCACCCGAAGAAGCCGGCATGGACGGGCAACAACTGCTCAAGGCAGATGCCCTGATTCAAGCGGCCATTGATGCCGGAGAAATTCCCGGCGCCGTATGGGCGGTGGTACGCCACGGAAAACTGGTTTACCTGAATGCCCTGGGCAACCAATCGGTCTATCCGGATACGGTTGCCATGACCCCCGAAACGGTCTTTGACCTGGCCTCTGTCAGCAAATGTGTCGGTACCACGATGGCCGTTATGCAACTGCTGGAAAACGGTCAGATCCGGCTCAACGACCCGGTCAGCCGCTACATCCCCGACTTCAAACCCTGGACCGACCCTGAAACCGGAAAGACCACCTCGATCCGTATCATTGACCTGCTCACCCACAGCTCGGGAATCGATGCCTATGTCGGTGTAGATGCCTACGTAAAACGATTTGGAGAACACACCCCGGACAGTCTGATCCGTTACATCGCCACGGAGACCGGCCGCCGTTTCCGTCCCGGTACCAAAGGCTTGTACAGCTGCCTGAATTTTGTTACCCTGCACAACATCGTGGAAGTCGTCACCGGTCAGAAATTTGAAGAATACGTGGAAGAACACGTCTTCCGACCCATGGGCATGGAACATACGGCTTACAATCCGGAGGGAGCCATTCTCGCGGCTTGTGCCCCGACAGAAATCCAGGCGGACGGAATGCCCTTGATCGGCCAAGTCCACGACCCGATTGCCCGCCGCATCAATGCCGGCAACTCCGGGAATGCCGGAGTCTTCTCCACTGCGGAAGACCTGGCCCGCCTCTGCGCCGCCCTGATGAACGGAGGGGAACTGGATGGCGAACGTGTGCTGGCTCCGTCCACCATTGAAACCATGATCCGCGTACCCGAATACCTTTCCGACGGAGTAGGCCGCGCCCTGGGTTGGGACAACTGCTCCGGCAGTGCCTCCATCCGTGGTGATTTCTTTGACCGCGAAAAGACCATCTGCCACACCGGCTACACCGGCACCTCCATCGTTATGGACATGGAAAATGAATGTGCCGTCATCATCCTGGCTCACCGCGTTCACCCCTACGACAAGGGAGGATTGACCCGCCTTCGCGCCACCGTTTCCAACGTAGTAGCCGGAGCAATGCGGTAATCGGCAACGCTGCACAAGAACAGGCATCTGACCCACAACAACAAAGAAAGAGAGTGACTGATCACATCGTCACTCTCTTTTCGTATGTAGGATGAATTCTTCCAGTGCTTAGTTGGCATTGATACCGGTGAACACCACACGGTAGTTGGCACAACCTTCTGTAGAGAATTGAATCATCGTGTCTGCTGTTGCACCTTTGATGGTCAAAGTGTAGAAGTCTGCATCACCAAAGGTAACGGTATAAGGAGCTGAATTGGATGCTCCCACATTGGTTTGCAGATCCAGCACAGCTGAAGTGGCTCCGTTCACAGTACCTTCGCCAATCATGTTCACGTTAGCGGTGGTTGCTTTGTCTTTCCATGCAACAGCATAGAAAGTCAGGGTGTAGTCTCCGGTCAAACCAGGCTTGATGGAGTAAGAACCGGCACCTTTGGATTTACCGATCTTCATGCTGGTGTATGCCGTATCAGTACCGTCACACTTGATGGTTTCAATGTAGTAAGTACCGTCAGCAGCGTTGGGAGAGGTCTTCGGCAATTCCACATTGCTGGTATAAACACCGTTACCTGCCGTTCCGCTGATTACGGGAGCTTCCACTTGGGGCTCTTCTCCGAACAAGGCTTCAGAAATGTCGGCACGTACTTGCGGCTTCAATGTAGTCGGTCCATAAGCGATACCGGTGATGCTACCGGTTTGGTCAGAAATAAATTCTTCAGCCCATGAGCAGTTCTTGTAAGTGGTTACTGTAAATTCTTGGGAACCGCTGGCATCCGTAAAGGTCTTGTTACCACTCCAGGTTGTACCGACAGCAGAGGCAGCTGCTTTCACGTCAACCACTTCCACATTCAGGGACTGGTATTCATCGCTGAGCAGTTGATCTACTGTAATCTGAGGAGTAACTGTGGTGTTACCACTGCTGATGATTTCCACATCGTTGTTGTAGGAAGCGAATTTCAGCTGACGAAGACCATTGTAAATATCATAGGTCGGGGTCAGAAGGCTGATACGAACCTTGTCACCTACTTGGAATGCGTGGAATTCAGTCGTGTTGTAGAGGAAGATAGCGGAGTTCGGTTCACCGGTACCATCGGCTACCGCAAGACCTTTGTACAGGTTTTCATCTGCGTTGGTTCCCACAACGATACCTTCTACATAGGTACCCAGGGCTGCCAATGAAGCACCTTTTTCTAGGTTCTTGAGTTCAGCAACCAGTCCGCTGACCGTCAGGATCACTTCTTCTTTTTGAGGAGTGGTCACGCTATATACGTCGGCACTGTATTGGGCAACACCGTCAATCACGATGTATGCAACAAAATCATAAGAGGTTGCAGCAGCCAGTCCTTCCACATTCACAGAGAATTCATTGCTCAAGTCAGCAGCGGCCACTTGGGTATAGGCAGCGTCTGCAGCTGCAGTTTCACGGTAAGCCACACCTACTTCAGAAACGGTTCCTTCGCCTTCGTAAGAATAGCTGCCCAGCAGGGTTACGGATTCGCTGGTCAGGTTGTCAAAACCGTTCAGGCTCAAAGAAAGCACCTTCGCAAAGTCTGCAATATGAGCGGCTGAGTTCGGGAAGAGTTGTACCGTAGAGTTGTACACTTGTGCTACACCGGTGATGTTGCCTTCCACGTTGGTTGCGATTTGTTCGTCTGCCCAGGCCACATAACTGCTGGTACGGACAACCACTTTGTCACCGTTTGCATCCACAAAATAAGTATTGGTGGTCTTGCCGTCCTTTACCCAGGTGGTACCTTCCGCATTGTCGCTGTTCAGGCCCACTACTGTAACCAACATACCTTGGTAATCGTCACTGTTGAGTTGTGCAGCGGTAATTTCCGGAGTAACAAAGGTATTGTCACTGCTCAGCACTTCGATTTCGTTGTCATAAGCATCCCAGCAGATTTCACGCAAACCGTTGTAGATGGTCAGTTTGGCATTCGCCAATTTGATCTTCACACGGTCACCGATAGCGAACGCACCATTGAGTGCATTGTTGTACAAATAGATGCCGGAGTTCGGTTCACCCGTTCCATCCACCACGCTAAGACCACGGTTCAGGTTTTCTTCATCATTGTTTGCCGCAACGATACCTTCAACATAAGTACCGTGAGCCGCCAACAATGCGCCATCATCCAACGTCTTGAGGATGGCATTCAGTTCTGAAGCGGTGAGGGTGATTTCAGGAGCGCCTTCCAGGGTGAAGTATTTTTCAGCACCGTAGAACACCTCATCACCCATGAGTACATAGGCACGATAAGCATAAGTGGATTCGGGAATCAGGTCGGTCAGGGTCAATTCGAATTCTTCAGCCACTTCTACGGTTTGTTGTTCGTAGTGTTCAGCGGTGCTGACCTTGTATTCAAAACCGACAGCCTTGATGGTTTCACTTCCTTCGTAGCTGTAAGCACCTTTCAAGGTAGCGGAATCCGAAGTCACATCCACGGCATCACCGGTGGTGACTTGCGGCATGGGTTCTCCCAAGAACGAAGCAATATCAGCACGGTCGATCGGATAGATTTGAACCGCTTCCTTATAGATTTCCAGCACACCGGTCAAGTTGGCGGTTACATCCGTTGCAATCAACTCATCTTTCCAAGTCGCATATTTGGTCGTACGTACTTGAATGGTATTGTCACCGTCAGAGAAGTTTACGTTGTAGGCAGAAGCATCACCGGAATACCAGGTAGCGCCAGCTTCTTCGGTGGTGTAAACGTCTTTGAGGGTAACGCGCATAGCTTGGTATTCGTCAGTCAAAGCTTCAGCAAGGGTCAATTCAGGAATGACGAATTCGTTGCCGGAG
Organism: uncultured Rikenellaceae bacterium; assembly: GCA_937906485.1. Lineage (GTDB taxonomy): Bacteria > Bacteroidota > Bacteroidia > Bacteroidales > UBA932 > JAGCJX01. Next base: position 16,176 of record CALCYB010000092.1, on the reverse strand, counting down.
CTGACTACTTCAAAGTTCGGGGTATCTTCACCGTTCCACTTCAATTCACGCAGACCGTTGTACAGGTCGTATACGGCATTGCTCAAGTTCAGACGGATCTTGTCACCGACAGCCAATTCGTTGAATGCCGGGTTGTAGAGGATGATACCGGAGAGTTTTTCACCATTGCCATCCACCAGGCTGGCTTTGCTGTAGTAGTTGCCACCTTCTCCGTTCACAGCAGCGATGATACCTTCCAATGTTCCGTAAGTAGCCATTGATGCACCACTTTCCACTCCGTCACGCAAAGCAGCTACCAATTCAGCAACAGTTGTCACCACTTCTTCGTCAGAAGCCAGGAAGGTCTTTTCAGTGCCTTTGTATTCTTCTTCACCGATCTTCACATAAGCGTAGTAGTTGTAAGTAGTTCCATCGGTCAAGCCGGTTACGGTTACGGTAAACTCGTTGGCGATGGTTTCAGCATCGTAGTATTCGTAAGTTTCTGCATCGGCGGCTTTCATAGCGATACCCACAGCAGAAATGGTTTCTTCACCGGCATAAGTGTAGCTACCGGCCAAAACAGCGGAGCTGCCGGTCACCTCGGTTGCATCACCGGTCTTCACGGTCGGCGCACCCGAGAAACGTTCACCGGTCATGCCGGCAAAACCGTCTGCCACAGAGGGCACCAATTGCCATACATTGCTGTAGCTGCCACACAGACCGATCAGCGGACCAGCACCTTGCGGAACGGTTTGATCTGCCCAGGGAGCATTGCTGCGTGAGTACATCAAGAACACGTTCTTGTCTTCGGTTTCCACCTTCGGGCTGTCTTTCATGGTCTTGGTCAGATCGGCATCAATAACTTGAGCGGCAACGATCTTCACGTATTGTGACTCATAGTCACCGGACATGAATTCAGCACCGGTCACTTCTGCATATTCGGGGGAAGGAGCTGCTTTTTCTTTCAAGAGTTTGAATTGTGCATCACCGGTAGGCTTGTATTGGGTCAGGCCGTAGTAGGTTTCCAATACCCCACCTTTCAACTCAACTTCCACAGAGTCACCAAAGTTACACAAACCCCAGATGGATTTTGAGTAAATGATGATACCGCTGTGTTTGCCTGTTCCGTCCTGGATCATCAGGTTGCCTTCGCTAACCGTTTGCGGGTCACGGGATGAAACCACGATCCCACCGATCTTCACGCTTTCGGTCACGGTCAGTTTGTCTTCTCCGCTGTCCTGATACATCTTGCGGGCATCAGCAATGGAGATCCGGGTAGAACGGCTCTTGTCTCCAGATTGGAAAATCTTTACGGGAGCATAGGGAGAATCCACATTGGTCGGACGGAATTTGACCACAAATTCACGTTCATAACCATCGGTATTCTTCACCACGGAAATCTTAACGGGCGTCATGCTGCTGGCCGTACCTGCTTCAGGAGTTACGGTTACGCGTTCACGTACCCAGGCTTCATTCTCGCCTTCGGCAGCATTGTTTACATACATTTCTACGATCCAATCAACATTGGACGTGACGTTTACGGTCACACTACCACCTTCCAGCGGAACTTGTGCCTCGGTGATGTCGGTCTTGATGTCCACCACCGTAATGGTGTCATCCGACTTTTCACAAGCCGTAAACACGCAGAGCAAGGCCATGCCCAGCAATGCGGAAACAAATCTTTTTCTTAGGTTCATAATGGTTATTATTAGGTAGTTATCGATCTTTTATGCGATGCTCATTAACAAGCAAAGTTAAGCATATAATTCTAAAATCAAAAATGATTTGGGATACACAAAAAAAGCACTCACGAAGTATCGTAAGTGCTTGTCTTCGAGTGGGCCCAGCTGGGCTTGAACCAGCGACCCCCTGATTATGAGTCAGGTGCTACTAACCGACTGAGCTATGGGCCCGTATCTTTCCCCTGCTATGCAAAGGAACAGGGGTAAGATATTTTCTTGTCTACGTTAGCAAACTTTGATCAGAACGTCAACACCGCTGGGGAGTTCAAGTTTCATCAATGCATCTACGGTATTGGGAGTAGAGCTATAGATGTCCAAGAGACGACGGTATGAGTTGAGTTCGAATTGCTCACGTGATTTCTTGTTCACGAAAGTTGAGCGGTTAACGGTAAAGATCTTCTTGTCGGTCGGAAGCGGAATGGGACCTTTCACAACTGCACCTGAAGCCTCTACTGTCTTCACGATCTTTTCAGCAGACTTGTCCACCAAAGCGTGATCGTATGATTTCAGTTTAATTCTAATTTTTTGGCTCATATTATCAATTTTTACTATTCAATTATTCATCCATATCATCGAATTTCCGGCTTCCACCTGCTTTTTCGATAACTTCCTTGGCCAAGTTGGACGGAAGTTCAGAATAGTGGGAGAATTCCATGGTGCTGGTTGCACGACCGGAGGTAATGGTACGCAGGATAGTTACATAACCAAATTGTTCTGAAAGCGGAACTTTGGCTTTGACGATCCGGGCGTTTCCTTTCGAGTCCATGTTGGTAATTTGTCCGCGACGTTTGTTCAAGTCACCGATAACATCCCCCATGTAATCTTCGGGAGTAACCACTTCCAAAGACATGATCGGCTCCATCAAAACAGGTGCTGCTTTCGGGAGGGCATGACGGAAAGCTTGACGGGCGCAAATTTCGAAAGACAAGGAGTCTGAGTCGACAGGGTGGAATGAACCGTCTTTCAGTACAACCTTCATGGCTGTCACTTCATAACCGGCCAACACACCATTTGCCATAGCAGATTTGAATCCTTTTTCTACAGAAGGGATGTATTCACGAGGAATGTTACCACCCTTCACTTCGTCCACGAACTGCAGACCCACAACGCCTTCATCGGCAGGACCGATTTCAACGATGATGTCAGCGAACTTACCACGACCACCGGTTTGTTTCTTGAAGACTTCACGGTGTTGTACGGTAGAGGTAATGGCTTCTTTGTAGTTGACTTGGGGAGCACCTTGGTTGATTTCCACACCGAATTCACGACGCAGACGGTCAACGATGATGTCCAAGTGAAGTTCACCCATACCGCTGATGACGGTCTGACCGGTTTCATGGTCGGAACGAACGGTAAAGGTCGGGTCTTCTTCTGACAACTTACCCAGAGCAATACCCAGTTTGTCCAAATCCTTTTGGGTCTTCGGCTCAACGGCCAGACCGATCACAGGATCCGGGAAAGTCATGGATTCCAGTACGATAGGATGGGTATCCACACAAATGGTATCCCCTGTGCGGAGTTCTTTGAACCCTACTGCTGCACAAATGTCCCCAGCTTCCACGAATTCAATCGGGTTTTGCTTGTTGGAGTGCATTTGGTACAGACGAGCTACGCGTTCTTTCTTGCCGGAACGGGTGTTGAGGACATAAGAACCTGCATCCAGTCTTCCGGAATAGGCACGCAAGAAAGCCAGACGGCCCACGAAAGGATCGGTTGCAATCTTGAACACCAAAGCGCAGAACGGCTCCTTAGAATCAAACTTACGAATTTCTTCGTTGTTGGTAGTCGGATTCATTCCTTTGATCTGACCTTTATCCAGGGGAGAAGGCAAGAAGCGCATAACAGCATCCAAGAGGAACTGAACGCCCTTGTTCTTGAAGGAAGAACCACAACAAACGGGAACTATCGCCATATCAATGGTAGCCTGACGCAAAGCATCGATCAATTCTTCTTCCGTAATGGAATCCGGATCTTCGAAGAATTTTTCAAGAAGCGCATCGTTGTATTCAGCAGCAGCTTCCACCAACTTGCCTCTCCATTCTTCTACATCGGCCTGCATTTCAGCAGGAACTTCAGCATAGCTGTAGTTGACCAGATCTTTGGAATCAGGATCGTAGATAATAGCGCGGTTGGAAATCAAGTCAACAATACCGGCAAACTTGTCTTCTGCACCGATGGGCAAGCACAACGGAATGGCATTGGCGCCAAGCTTTTCGCGCATCTCATCGATAACAGCCAAAAAATCTGCACCGACACGGTCCATCTTGTTCACATACGCAATCTTCGGAACACCGTATTTGTCGGCTTGGCGCCATACGGTTTCAGATTGGGGTTGAACGCGGCCCACTGCACAGAACGTAGCAACGGTACCGTCCAGCACACGCAAGGAACGTTCCACTTCGACGGTAAAGTCAACGTGGCCTGGAGTGTCAATCAAGTTGATCTGATATTCTTTGCCGTTATATTTCCAGAAAGCGGTAGTGGCTGCTGATGTAATGGTAATACCACGTTCTTGTTCTTGAACCATCCAGTCCATCGTTGCTGCACCTTCGTGCACTTCACCGATTTTGTGGGTTTTTCCTGTATAGAACAGGATACGCTCAGAAGTCGTGGTCTTACCGGCATCAATGTGAGCCATGATACCGATATTTCTTGTATATTTTAAATCTCTCGCCATTAATTAAGCTCCTAACAGGTTAAAAACGGAAATGTGCAAATGCTTTGTTGGCTTCTGCCATACGGTGCATATCTTCTTTTCTCTTGAAGGCAGCACCCTCGCAGTTATAGGCAGCAATAATTTCTGCACAAAGTTTTTCTGCCATAGAGTGGCCGGAACGCTTGCGGGCAAAAAGTATCATGTTCTTCATCGCCAATGAAACTTTTCTTTCAGGGCGCACCTCGGTAGGAACTTGGAAGTTGGCACCACCCACGCGACGGCTCTTCACCTCAACTTGGGGAGTTACGTTTTCAAGGGCTTTCTTCCAAATGTCGAGAGGAGCCTTTTCAGAATCTTTCATCTTCTCGCCTACCATGTCAATGGCATCGTAAAAAATAGCATACGCGATACTCTTCTTCCCCTGCAACATCAGATTGTTCACGAATTGGGTCACTGCCACTTCGTGAAATTTGGGATCAGGAAGTAGAATCCTCTTTTTAGGCTTCGATTTTCTCATTTCTAAAAAACTTACTTAAAAAATTAAATAATGATTTGATTACTTCTTAGCGGCGGTCTTTTTGGGTCTCTTCGCACCATAGAGAGAACGGCTTTGGGTACGTCCTTCTACGCCTGCGGTGTCCAATGCGCCTCTAAGGATGTGGTAACGTACACCGGGAAGGTCTTTCACACGACCGCCACGAACCAGCACGATGCTGTGTTCCTGCAAGTTGTGTCCTTCGCCGGGAATGTATGCGTTGACCTCTTTTTGATTGGTTAACCGAACACGGGCTACTTTACGCATAGCTGAGTTAGGTTTCTTAGGGGTTGTGGTGTAAACACGTACACAAACGCCCCGTCTTTGAGGACAAGCATCCAACGCGCGAGATTTACTTTTCTCTACGATCACCTCGCGTCCTTTGCGAACTAATTGTTGAATCGTCGGCATAAATAGTTGTTATTCTTAACTTTATACTCTCCCGTCAAAATTAACGGGCTGCAAAGATACATATTTTTTCCAAACTTTCAACAATTCCCCAAGAAATTCAACGATTTCCACGCTATGATTCAATCGGATAGCCTACCCGATTGCCGGTCTAAAACCCTTCCAAGGAAAAACACACCGTCGGCAGAAGCAGCAGAAAACCGACAGCAATCAACAGCAGGATGAACTTCCACACCCACTTTACCCATTTGGCGTACGGAATCCGGGCCAGACCCAATACCGCGATGAGCACCCCGGACGTCGGCGTGATCATGTTGGTAAAACCGTCTCCGAATTGGAACGCCAGCACCGTCGACTGACGGGACAGGTCAATCATATCGGCAAACGGAGCCATGATCGGCATGGTGATCGCCGCCTTGGCAGAAGCGGAAGTAATGAACAGATTGATTACCGTCTGGATCCCGTACATCATGGACAAGGATGCCACCTGGCCTGCCTGCCCCAGTCCGGAAGCCAATGCATACAACAAGGAGTCCATCACCTTGCCTTGTTCCAGAATCCCGACGATACCGGCAGCCAGTCCGACAATGACCGCTGCCGACAGAATATCCTTGGCCCCGGCCAGGAACTCCTGCACAATGCGGTTGGCCGAATACCCGGCAGCCACTCCTGAGGCCAACGCCAAGCCAAGAAACAAAGCCGAAATCTCCCCGATGTACCAACCATAGGCAGAAACCCCGACCACCAGGTACAGAATCGTAAAACCCAAAAGTCCCAGGATGTAAAAATGCACCGACTTGCGCAGGGCCACCACAGAAACCACCGCCAACAGCGCCGACAGAATCCAAAGCAGGCTGGGTGCAGCCAGTTCCCGGTTACCCAACACCAACCGGCAATCTGCCCCGTAAGACACGGCAAAAGCCACCGATACCCCGAACACCACCAAAAACGACACCCAGGACGAACGGTTGGTGAAATAGACCGGCTGCTGCTGGCCATCCGCATGCTGCTCCCGCCAATAACGGTCCGCCTCGTACATCGGTGACAACTCAGGTCTGCGCTTTACACGTGCCGCATACAACAATACCACCACAATGGTCAGCAACGTCAACACCAGCCAGCAGACCATCCGGTAGCCGATACCGGAAAAAAGCGGCAATCCGGCCATTTCTTGGGCAATCCCGATCGTAAAAGGATTCAAGAAGGCACCGGCAAAACCGACATGTGCCGCAACATAGACCAGACAGACGCCAACGATGGAATCATACCCCATAGAGATAGCCAGCGGCACCAGCACCACCACAAAAGCAATGGTCTCCTCGCTCATGCCGAAAACGGCTCCGAAAAGACTGAACAGAATGATGATCAGCGCCATGATCAGGTTGTTGACCCCGATTTTCTTCAACACAGGCAATTTTTCCAGACGACGGGCCTTGTTCAGAAACGCATAGATCCCGACATCTACGGCCTTGCAGCCATTGACAATCCAGAAAGCACCGCCAATGACCAGAATAAACACAATGATACCTGCCTGACCGGTAAACCCGTCAAACAAAGCCGTAAACACCTGCCAGCTCTGGGGCTGGCTCTCAACCGGGCGAAACGCAGTCACACCGGACTCGTTCTGATAAAACTCACCTCCCGGCACCAGCCAGGTCGTCACTGCAGCCAGCAGAATCAGGAAGAATACAATGACGTATGTATTCGGAAATTCAAATTTCTTTTTTGCCATAGCCGGACAAAAATAGTCATTTTCTAAAGATTTCTTTATATTTGCAATTATTGAAAAATCCACCATTATGAAGATAACAGACAACGCACAACGCTTCATCCAGCAGGAAGAACGATACGGAGCCCACAACTACCATCCCATGCCGGTAGTGCTCTCCAAAGGCAAAGGCATCTATGTATGGGATGTCGACGGCAAACGTTATTTTGACTTTCTGTCTGCCTACTCGGCAGTCAACCAAGGCCACTGCCACCCGAAAATTGTGCAAGCCCTGTGCGACCAGGCACAGCAGCTCTGTCTGACCTCCAGGGCCTTCTACAACGATTGCCTGGGGCCTTACGAAGAATTTGCCACCCGATTTTTCGGTTACGACAAGCTCTTGCCGATGAACTCTGGTGCCGAAGCCGTAGAAACCGCCCTCAAGCTGGCCCGCCGCTGGGGCTACGTCCGCAAAGGCATTCCGGAAAACCAGGCCATGATCGTTGCCTGTGACGGCAATTTCCACGGCCGGACCATCTCCATTGTCTCCATCTCCACCGATCCGGACAGTTACTCCAATTATGGACCCTTCACTCCGGGATTTGAGGTCATTCCCTACAATGATGCGGAGACGCTGAAAGAAATTCTGGAACGTGAATCACACCGCATAGCCGCCTTCCTGGTCGAACCGATCCAGGGAGAAGCGGGCGTATTCGTACCCGATGACGGCTACCTGAAAACCTGCTACGACCTGTGCAAGCAGCACAACGTCCTGTTCGTGGCTGACGAAGTTCAGACCGGTATCGCCCGGACCGGCCGTATGCTCTGCTGTGACCACGAAAACATCCGCCCCGACATCGTCATCATGGGCAAAGCCCTTTCCGGTGGCACCTTGCCGGTTTCTGCCGTGCTGGCAGATGACGAAATCATGCTGACCATCCAACCGGGCGAACACGGTTCGACCTTCGGCGGTTTCCCGCTGGCTGCCCGTGTTGCCGTTGCTGCCCTGGAAGTGGTCCGTGACGAGCACCTGACCGAAAACGCAGAACGTCTCGGAAAGATTTTCCGGGAAGAAATTGCCAAAATACAATCCCCCTTCTTCAAGTTTGTCCGGGGAAAAGGCCTGTTGAACGCCATCGTCACCGAACCCCACGACGGAAAAGAAGCCTGGGACATCTGCCTGAAGATGGCAGAAAAGGGATTGCTTGCCAAACCGACCCACCGCCACATTATCCGCTTTGCTCCCCCGCTCGTCATCACGGAACCAGAACTCCGGGAAGCCATCCGGATCATCCGAGAAGCCTTCGACGAACTATAAACCAGACCAGACCATGCGCAGACATACCACATCAAAAGTGCTGATGATACGCCCGGTCCGTTTCGGATACAACCCGCAAACGGCCGCCAACAATGCCTTCCAAGTACAGGAAGATGCCGACATTGCCCAAACCAACGCCTTGAAGGAATTTGACGACTATGTCCGGCTGCTTCGCGAGAACGGCATCCAGGTCATCGTCATAGAAGACACACCTGAGCCCCATACTCCGGACTCGATATTCCCGAACAATTGGTTCTCCACGCATCAGGACGGCACGTTGGTCGTCTATCCCCTGTTCGCCCCCAACCGCCGCTTGGAACGCAAACCGCACGTCCTTCAGGCCATTGCCGAAAACTTTGACCTGAAACAGACCGTGGACCTGTCCGGCTGGGAAGGGCAGGAACAATTCCTGGAAGGAACCGGCAGCATGATTTTTGACCGGATCAACCGGATCGCCTATGCTTGCCGTTCTCCGCGCACCAGCCTGGCCCCGCTACAGGAGTTCTCCCGCAGGAGCGGCTTCCGGATCCACCTGTTCGATGCCGTAGACGACAAGAACATCCCCATCTATCACACCAACGTGATGATGTCCGTGGGAACCCGGCATGCCATCCTCTGTACGTCCTCCATCCCCGACGAGCAACAGCGCAAAGAACTCATCGAGGCCCTGACCGCCTCCGGACGGAAGATCATCGAACTGTCCATGGAACAACTGAGATCCTATGCTGGGAACATGCTGGAACTGACCAACAAAGACGGAGAGAGCTGTCTGGTTCTCTCCCAAACAGCTCTCCGGAGCCTTACCGACGAACAGCGGTCCGAATTGAAGCAACACTACCGCCTCATCTCACCGAGCCTGGACCACATCGAAAAAAATGGGGGAGGCTCTGCCCGCTGCATGATCGCCGAAATCTTCTAAGCATTTTCACGGATCAAACCGCCACGATAGGCTTTCAACAGGTCCTTCAGATCCATAATCTGACGGGCCAGTTCTTTTCCGATGTCCGTATCCCTGACGTACATCCGTTGTGTCGCAACATCGACCACCTGGTTGGAAGAAATGATGTCCAGTCCGTCTTCAATGGCCTTCTGTCTGGAGATGAACGGTTGGTGTTGAACCAGGTGCATCCCGTAGGAGTTGAAGATCAGCGTATAGCCTGCGATTCCTGTCTCTGACTGGTAGGCCTTGGAGAAACCGCCGTCAATCACCATGAGCTTTCCTCCGGCTTTGATCGGGTTCTCTCCCTTGATGGTTTTCACTGGAATGTGTCCGTTGATGATGTGCCCGTAAGCGGCATCAATACCGAATTCATGGAGGATCATTTCACAGATCTCGCGTTTCTCCTTCAATTTATAATAGTAACCTTTTTCTTCCTTCTTGGGTTCCTTGTCGTCCAGGTAATAACGTTCAAAGGTCGCCATCTTGCGCTTGTCAAAAGGAGGAGAATAAGGACCGCACCACAGGTACCACACAAAGTCCTGGGCATATTCCTTGAGCCCGGTATCCTTGTTTTCAAAATAAGCAATGCGCACCAGCTGGTCAATCTGGTCAAACAACGCCTTCCCGGCATATTTCTGCCCCATCACCGACACTTGAGCCAACGTACCGTCCTCGTTGAGCGGTACTGATCCATGGTACAGCAGGTTGCCGTTGCGCACCAGGTACAGCGCTCCCTTCGAATAGAGACAGCGCATGTGTTTTTCCAGTTTGGTACTGAGTTCGAAACTGTGCATCAGACGGTCCACCACCAACTCTTCTGCCGGAGTCAGACGATAGGGATCCTTCGGATCGATGGTCGGGAAAAGATTATCTTTCAACTTGTAATCCACCCCACCGATGTGGACGGTGCCTTCCTGGTAATTGATGCGATCCAACAGGAGGCGGTCATCCATCTCAAAATCAGGGCGGCGACGGATGATTTCCCCTTCCAGCTTGAACTGAATGATGGAAATGGCCTTGTGCATCTGCGCAATGAGTCGGATCTGGCTCGGGGTAATGGTCGGATCCTCAACCGACTTGGGCATAAAGATCGTACACGGGTCTTCCCCATACACATCCAGAGCAAAGGTCGCCAAAGGCAGCAAGTTAATGCCGTAACCGTCTTCCAGGGTTTCCAGATTGGCATAACGCAGACTCATCCGCAGAACATTGGCCATGCAGGCTGCACTGCCGGAGGCAGCACCCATCCAGACCAGGTCGTGGTTACCCCACTGGATATCCACATTGTGGTAATTACACAAGGTATCCATGATCAGGTGAGCTCCCGGACCCCGGTCATAAATATCCCCGACAATGTGCAGGGAATCGATGGTCAGCCGCTGGATCAGGTTAGAAATGGCGATGATGAAATTGTCTGCCCGTCCGGTCTGCACGATGGAATTGATGATGGCATCCGCATATTCCTGTTTGTTACGGTCCCCATGAATCTCGTGCATCAGCTCCTGAATGATGTAGGAATAAGACTGGGGAAGTGCCTTCTGCACCTTGGATCGGGTATATTTGGACGAACAGTAGGAGCAGACCTCCACCAGACGCAACAGGGTCATCTTGTACCAGCCTTCCAGATCGGTCTCCTGATGCTTGATCCGTTTGAGTTTTTCTGCCGGGTAATAGATCAATGTACAGAAATCCCGCTTTTCCGCTTCGCGCAGGTTGTGACCGAAGATTTCGTCAACCTTTCTACGGATCACTCCCGATGCATTCTTGAGTACGTGTTGGAACGCTTCGCTCTCTCCATGAATATCGGTAACGAAGTGTTCGGTTCCTTTGGGCAGGTTGAGGATGGCCTCCAGGTTGATGATTTCAGTGCTGGCCGCCTGTATGGACGGAAATTGCTTGGCCAATAATTGCAGGTAGTTGAGATCTCTGTTCATCTTGACAATGTGTATGATTACTAAGAGACAAACTTACAAAAAATCAAGCAAACGGCCTAATAAATATTTCACGGCGGGCCACAAGGCTCAAGTAAAGGGCACGGGCCAGCAGATGAGCGGCATAGGCGTAAAACAGCGCCTGCGCCCCGCAAACGCCCTCCAGGGCATAGAATACTCCGTAAAAGGCCACAACCGACCAGATCATGCTGTTGCGGATTGCCGTCGCGGCTGTCGCTCCGATAAAGATTCCATCCCACATAAAAGCGGCAGAACTCAACAAGGGCATGAGCAGCAACCAGATCATAAAAGGGGCAGCCGCTTCCGCCACCTGCTCATTGTCCGCCACCCAGCCCAGCATGGCCGATCCGCCCCAGGCATAGAGACCCGTTGACAAGAGACCGATGACCAGACTCCATACAAACAGCAGACGCACCGCCTTCTGCAAAGCACAGCGATCGCGCGCACCGATGTATTTCCCGGCCAAAGCCTCACCCGCATAAGCAAACCCATCCAGGAAGTAGGAATAGAACATCAGCAGTTTCATCAGGATCGAACCCACCGCCAGCATCACATCCCCAAATCGGGCTGCCAGCGCCGTAAAACCGGTGTACACGGCCAACATGCAGACCGAACGCAGAAAGAGATTGCCGTTGAGTACAAAATACCGGCGCATGTCTTTCAGACGGATATCCCGCCTCCAGGAGAAATACGGAAAAAGACGGCGGTAATGGATCGCGAACAGGGCCAATGCCAGCAACAGTCCTACATATTGGGCGATCACCGTACCGACCGCAATCCCGGCAAAGCCCAGCGGAGTATGGAGAGCCAGTCCCCAACTGGCAACCAGATTCACGATATTGACCGTAATGTCCACCGCCATCGGGCTGACAGTGTTCTGCATCCCGATAAACCATCCTTTGAAGACATACAGCGTCAACGTGGCCGGTGCTGCCCATATCCGGATGTAGAAATAACGGCGGGCCAATGCAGCCACCTGATCGGATGCATCCACCAGGCAGAAAGCCGCCTCCACAAACAGGAACTGGATCAACCAGATAAAGAGCGCAACACCCAATGCCGTAGCCACCCCCTGGGTGAACGCAGTCACGGCACCTTGCAGGTCACGGCGCCCATAGGCCTGGGCCGTCAAACCTCCGGTACCGATGCGCAGAAAGCCCATGTTCCAATACAACAGGTCAAAAAGCATCGACCCCACAGCAATGGCACCGATGGCCGCCACCTCTCCCAGGCGGCCGGCAACTGCAAGGTCCACCATTCCGACCAACGGAACGGTAATGTTCGCCAAGATACTGGGGACAGCAAGTTTGAGGATACGACGGTTCATCTGATCAGCGGTATTTCTCTTCTTCTTCCAACATACCCAGGTAGGAATCATAACGGTCTCCGGAAATGACCCCGTCCTCTACCGCCTGCTTGACCGCACAACCCGGCTCGTGGGTGTGGGTGCAGGGCTTGAAACGGCAATCATCCATCACCCGCAACATCTCCGGAAAATAAGTGGAAATCTCTTCCTTCCCCACCTCCAACAGACCGAATCCCCGGATACCGGGCGTATCGATCATGAATCCACCACAGGAAAGCGGATGCATTTCATAAAAAGTCGTGGTATGTTTTCCCTGCAGGTGGGCGGTGGAAATCTCCCCGACTTTCAGCGTCAGACTCGGATCCAGTGCCTTGATCAGTGAAGACTTGCCGACCCCGGAGACCCCGGAGAACAGCACGACTTTATCCCGGCACAACTCCCGCAACTGCCCGATCCCCTCTCCGGTCCGGGCCGACATCTCCAGCACTGTATAACCGGCACCCCGATACACCTCTTCAAAATAATCCACCAGCGGACGATGGGTCTGTCCATATAGATCAATTTTGTTGAGCAGCAGACACACCGGAACCTTGTACGCCTGGCAGGTGACCAGGAAACGGTCTATGAAGGGCCACTTGGTTTCCGGAAAGGCCAACGTGACCACCAGCACAGCAACATCCACATTGGCGGCTATGACATGGCTCTGACGGGAGAGATTCGTGGACTTGCGGACCACACAATTGGTTCGGGGAAGCACCTCCCGGATGACTTCACCTTCCACCACAACCCGATCACCGACTGCCACCGGATTGGTAGAGCGGCTGTCCTGCATCCGGAGCTTGCCCCGGACCACAGCGGGAAACGGATCCCATGACGGCAGTTCTGACAACAAATAATGACTGCCTGTATGTTTAACGACAACGGCCGTTTTCTGTTTACTGTTTTCCACGGCACAAAAGTACGGAATTTATGTTAACTTTGCGGATGTTTCAGATTTAACCCCATCAAAACATCATGTTGACATTTGCAGAAATCTCCAGCCTTGCCGAGAACACCATTCAGGACCTGCAGTTCAAAGGCGATCCGAACGAATTATATGACCCGATCCAATACATCATCTCGATCGGAGGAAAACGCATCCGACCGAAGTTGTGTCTGACCTGCTACCACTTGTTTTCGGACCGGTTTGACCGACAGATCCTTAATCCGGCAGCCGCACTGGAGATATTTCATGCCTTCACCTTGATCCACGACGACATCATGGACAAAGCGGACCGCCGCCGTGGCCATCTGACCATCCACAAGAAATGGTGTGACAACATCGCCATTCTATCCGGTGATGTGATGTCCATCAAAGCCTACGAATACCTGGCTGCCGCTCCCGAGTCCTGCCTGCCCAAAGCATTGGCTTTGTTTACCCGGACCGCCGCTCAGGTCTGCGAGGGGCAGCAATACGACATGAACTACGAAAACCGGCCCATCATCAGCATCCAGGAGTACACCCGGATGATTGCCTTGAAAACGGCCGTCCTGCTGGCCTGCTCCGCCAAGATGGGAGCCATCATAGCCGGAGCTTCCGAAAAGGAATGCTCGCTGCTGTACGATTTCGGATATGACCTCGGACTTGCATTCCAGATCACCGACGACTACCTGGACAGTTTCGGTGACCCGGCCACCTTCGGCAAAAACATCGGGGGCGACATCAACAACAACAAGAAAAGCTGGTTGCTGATCGAATCCCTGCGGGTAGCTGACGAGCAGCAGCGCGAACAGATCCAACACATCATGGCCATGGAGGCCTCCCAAGAAAAAATCGACCGCATGTTGGCCATCTACCGCAAACTCGGGGTACATGAAAACAGCAAGAAAGCCATCGTCCACTATTACGAATCGGCCATGGCTGCCCTGAAACCAGCCGCACTGAACCAAGATCAGCTCTCGCTGTTGGACCAATTTGCCCAATCCCTCATCAAACGACAAAAATAACGGATGAATACCCATTTTGAAATCATGGCGCCGGCCGGCAATTTCGAATGCCTGACGGCTGCTGTCCAAGGAGGCGCCGACTCCGTATATTTCGGTGTGGAGAACCTCAACATGCGTTCCCACTCCGCCAACAATTTTACCCGGAATGACCTGCCGCAGATTGTCGCCTACTGCAAGGAACATCAGGTAAAGACCTACCTGACCCTCAACATCACCCTGTACGATGAAGACCTGCAGCAGGCCCGTCAGACCCTGGATGCCGCAGCAGCTGCCGGTGTATCCGCAGTCATCGCCTCCGACATGGCGGCCATCGTCTATGCCCGGCAGATCGGACTGGAAGTCCACATTTCCACCCAACTGTCCATCTCCAACGCAGAAAGCCTGCGTTTTTATGCACAATGGGCAGATGTCATCGTGCTGGCACGTGAACTGAACCTGCATCAGGTGCGTGCCATCAAAGACACGATTGAACGCGAACAGATCACCGGCCCGTCCGGCCGCCTGGTAGAGATTGAAATGTTCTGCCACGGTGCCCTGTGCATGGCTGTTTCCGGCAAATGCTACCTGAGCCTGCACGAGTACAATGCCTCCGCCAACCGCGGATCCTGCTTCCAGTTGTGCCGTCGCGGCTACGAAGTGACGGACCTGGAGACCGGCATGAAACTCGAAGTGGACAACAAATACATCATGTCTCCCAAAGACCTGTGCACCATTGAATTCCTGGACAAGATCCTGGAGGCAGGCGTGTCTGTCTTCAAAATTGAAGGCCGCGCCCGCTCCGCTGAATACGTCAAGACCGTTGTGGGTGCCTACAAGCGGGGCGCACAGGCTGTTGTGGACGGACGATTCACCCCGGAACTGGCACAATCCCTGAAAACAGAACTGGCCAAGGTATTCAATCGCGGATTCTGGGGCGGTTATTACCAAGGTGCCCGCCTGGGAGAATGGTCCGAAGTTTACGGCAACAAGGCCACCCAGAAGAAGACCTATATCGGCAAGATCACCAATTATTTCTCCAATCTGGGGGTAGCCGAGATCACAATAGAGACCGGCCGTATCGCTGTGGGAGACTCGATCTTCATCATCGGTCCGACCACCGGTGTACAGGAAGTCGTGCTATCGGAAATCCGCGTAGATCTCAAACCGGTCCAAGAAGCAGAAAAGGGAACGGTCTGCTCCATTCCCTTTCCCCATAAGTTACGGCGATCTGACAAAGTGTTCCTGATTACGGAATCAGTTTGACTTCATCCCAGCGGCGGATGGCCTCATACAACTGACGGTCATCCACCAGCCCCCGGGCGGCACCTCCTGCCCGAAAATGATATACAGCTGCTATTTCCCTTTCCAACAGAGGCTTGATGACGGATTTGTTCTCCATCAGGTAAGTGGTTTTGTCTTTGGTCACCGCCTCCATCAGCTGTTCATACAGCGCAGCATGGGCCTCGTAGGTACCTTCCTGCTTGGCCACCTTGATCAGACGTTCCATCTCGATGGCCGCTTCTGACCGATGATCAAATTCCTGTGTGTCGGCATAACGGACAAAATCTTCGTATTCCGCGTCGGACAGCCGGATGGCAGCAGCCTCGGGCACCTGCAGGGGGTTCCGGTAATAATTAATGGCATAATCATCCAGGATACCGCTATAG
>CALCYB010000091.1 GCA_937906485.1 uncultured Rikenellaceae bacterium | reverse complement strand
ACCATTTCCCGGATATCCGAAAACATACTCAACTCATTGTAAACGTTATCCATCACCAGGTCGCGAGCTTGTTCATTCTGATACCGGTTCCATGACAGCTGCATTGAAAACTCCCGGTCACGCTCCGACCGGTAACTCCACTGCAGATTGCCGATCAAATTACCCCAACCCATTGATTCATGCCCGGCATCGGTCGGATAACGGAAACTGTCATTGCTATAAAACACACTCCCCCTCAAAGTATGGCGACTCCCCATGTGCCAGGTCAACTTACCAAAGGTATCATACACACCCACCCGATAACCACGGATCCCCACCACCAAGGGAGACATGCGCGCGGAGGCGACAACGGACAACGCGTCCTTGACCAACGGAGCAGAAACGTAGCCACCCAGAATAAAGTTGCTAATGGAGCCTTCCCCTTCAAATTCCCTGAAATTACCATCCTGGGTCCGGACGGCCGTATGCGAGGCCAACATATTATAACTGTCTCCGGAAAAGCCCCCTACCGTAAATTTAACATCTTCTACAATCGTATTGGGGAAGGCTGTGGTCAGCCCCATCAGGTGGCTATAGCCGAACATCCGGACGCCATCCAACGTGACGGCATTGTGTCCCAGATTCCCTCCCCGCACATAAAAGGCAGAGGACCCTTCGGATCCTGCAGAAATACCAGGAAGGATCTGTACCAGCTTCAACACATCCCCTTCTCCTGCCACACTGACAATCCTGCGGGTAGCCCGGACATCCAACGACCGAAGTCCCGCCTGCTGGGGTTGGACCCGGTACGCTGTCGCATAAGCTGTCTCCAGGGTATCCTTTTTTTCTTCCTGCCCATAAAGCGTAACACATCCGACAAATAACAAGAAAAGTAGTATAGAAACTCGTTTCATTTTCATAATGTTTCGTCCTCCTGATAAGTTTTGTGTTCTTATATAACGAATGAGCGAGAAAAATATTAACCCGAAACACAAAAATAATTCGCTTTAAATATACAAAAGAAACGTAGCAAATCCAAAAGATTTACTACGTCCCTTATAGATGATAACAATCGGAGTGTCCAGACTTACTACAGAGTAACAATCATCGAGAGGTTAACACCGGTATAGGCCGGAGTGATACGGCATACACCGCCTGAGCACAAATAACCTTCTTTAAAACGTCCGAAGTTCATGGCAAAACGAACTTTTGAATAGGTATAACTGATGTTACCGTTGATGTAGTGAGTCTTGGTGTCACCATAGTTCCACATATCTTGAACAGATACACTCCATTTGGGTGCAACATTGAATTCCAGCAAGGCCGCTGCCCAGTTCTTGTGGTCCTCTTTGGTGTAGAGGTGTTGCAATTCCATCCGAACCGAATGTTTGCGGGTCACCTTGTAGGTCATATCGGCTACTACCGTATGGGATTTCCACAATTCGGTACCTTTACCCATGGTCTCAGGATTCAGGGTCTGCCAGCTGTAGAACAGGATGGCTTTGAAATCCTTTCCGAACCAACGTTCCGCATCAATGGTCAGGTCGCGGTACAACAACTCACGTTCTCCCATCGTTCCGGTCATCATATCAGGCATGGAACCGAAGAAATTGGAGTAGTTCAAGTGAACCTTCATTCCTTTCTTTCCACCCAGAACGGTGTTCCGCTTGAAGTTGTAGTAGAAGTCTGCCTGGCCACCGATCTCATCGTTTTGAGGAGTGTAAGGATTCATCGTCGCCAACATATAAGTATGTTGTTGGGTCAAGGCCGGCACATAGTGAATGCTGGTATACATCGCATTCTCTTGGGATTGCATCAGCCCTTTCAAGCCAGCATACTCGAGTTTGCGCAAGGTCACCAGCGCACCATAACCCATACCGGAATAACCCAGTTCGAGCTGGATAGCCTCTGCCTTCTTTGCGGTCACTTCTGTAAAACCATAAATACCGGGATCGATCTGACGGGTCATGTATTCACCACGCAGTTGGAATCCGCCCAGTCCAAAATTCAAACGTCCGGAATAACCGGTTTTGTGGGGTTTGATTGTTTCCATCATGGCCGGATCGTATTCATCTACCACACTACCTTCCAAAGCCAGATCGAAGGATTCCACCTTCAACAGGTTGGTCAGGGAGAGGGAGAGGTCTGCACCCGTCACGACCGAATTGGTATATTCCTTGATGTCACGTACACGGCCATACAGACCACGAACACTCAAGAAATCAGTCGGAGTATATGCCACACGGATCCCTTGGAGTGCGTTGTTCACACCCAATGTACGGTCTTCGTAGGTACGCAGCAACATACCGCTACCGAATTGTTCGTACAAGCTGCCGATACGTACATCCCATCCTTTGTCTGCGAATGAAGCATAGATATCATAACGCCAGAACTGATCCGTAGCATACATCATCGGAAAATAACCGTTGATTGCCGGCAGGTACCCTTCAAACTGGAGTCCTGCTGCAAAATTACCACGGTTATAATCCATCTTCAGGTAGTTGTTCGAACCAAAACGGCTGTCCGGGGCAAGAGCACCGGTCTTCTCGTCATCAACGTAGTAAGTCGTGTTGGTTTCGAAACCTGCTGAGAGGCTGCCTTTGTCCTCTTGGGCAAAGGCAACTCCAGCAGCAAAGGCCATCATCGGCAACAGAACAATGAATTTCTTGAACATATTACCGCTTATTGCAACTTAAGGATTTCTTCGAACAATTCTTCCTCGTTTCCGGGGGTATAGCCGGTGTGGGTGTACACCACTTTTCCGGTCTTGTCCAAAATGAAGACCGTCGGTTGGGTCTGTACACTCATGGCACGACGCAGGTCCCCGTTGGTATCCAGAAGGAAGGTAAAGTCTGCCCAACCACGGCCGTTGACCATCGGCGCAACTTTTGCGCTGGAACGGGCATCGTCTGTGGAAACAGCCACAACTTTGAAATCTGCTTCATCCTGCCAGTCCGGGAATGCATCGTTCAATGCACCCAGTTCTTGCAGACAAGGCTTGCAGGTCGTGTACCAGAAAGAGAGGATCACCGGGACTCCGTCGTTGAGGATGTCCTGGATCTGATAGGCAGCTCCATCCAAAGTAGTCACTTCAACCTTGGGCAAGGTCTTTTGTGCAAAGGAATTGAATGAAACGGCCAGCAAAGCCATCAGTAAGAAAACTCTTTTCATATTCAGGATTATTCTTCGTATTTGAATTCAGCAGCACCATCCAACGGGAGTTTCACACCGTTGTCAATGATAGTGCCATATTTACCATAGACTGCATTAGCTACACCCTTAACGGTAGGTTCACCTTCGTATTTCACAAAGATCACCAGGTAGCAGTTATTGAGGTCCTTGATCTTGTCAGTCAGATCTGCTTCGAATTCGAGTTCAGCAACAGTACCTTCGTCCACATCACCTACTGCATCGCCTTGAACATCCGTCAAACTTTGACGTACTACGTAGTTGTGAACATAGTCGCTTCCACCGCTTGATTGAGGATACACGATGCCGTCTTCTACCACCCATACACAAACCGTGTAGTCAGAACGGGTTTCTTTTGATGCCAATTGAACGTTTACGGTCACGGTATTACCACTCAACATAGAAGTTGCTGCAACAGCTGTTTTTGCCGGATAAGATTCAACTGCTTCGTCGATCAGGCCATTGATGATGCCGGTCGTGGTTGCTACTGCGTAGTTTTGAACTTGTGCGATGTTGTTAACGAAACCACTGGGGTAACCGGTGATATTGAAGTAATTTTCCAGGGTCGGAGTGCCAGAGAAAGCCAAACCTCCTTGGGAAGAAGTAGCGTGGAGAGACAGCGGAATGAAACGGTCCGGGTTTTCTTCGTGAGCGTTAGCAAATGCTTGACCCATCATCGGGCAGTAACCGCACCAGGTAGCAGTGAAACGGAAACCGATAGAGTGACGGTAGAAATCAGCAGAGAAATCAATGCCAGAAACCGGATTTTGACGAACAGTCACTTCATAATCACCAGCTTCGGTAGTTACCGTAACGGTTGCTTCGCGAGACACTTCTCCGTCATAAGCAACTGCAGTCAATTTGATTTCAGATACTTTGAACAAAGATTTGGTGACACCATCACTCAAAGTAGCAGGTTCACCGTAAGCCACCTCGTCAAAGGTCAACCAGTCAG
>CALCYB010000090.1 GCA_937906485.1 uncultured Rikenellaceae bacterium | reverse complement strand
TTTGATTTCCCGGTCAAGGATGCGGCCGGAAACTACGTTGTGGACTCCCTGCTCAATCGTCCGGAGCCCTTGTTTACTGCGGTAGTGTACCGCCCCGAACGCCGTACGGACCGGTATTGGGAAAAATTGGGACAGTTGCAGGACAGCCTGCAGCAGCGGGGAGCCTCGTTGAGGGTCCTGATGGCGGCAGATACGGCTCAGGTACATCCGTATGCCGCTCTTTCGGGCATTGCGCCGGAACATTTCCTGTATTCCGATTACAAGACCCTCATTGCATTGAGCCGCTCCAATGGCGGTGTGGTGTATTGGAATGAAGCGGTGGTCATCAAAAAATGGTCTTTCCGTGCACTTCCCCTCCATCGTCTGGACCTGCTGGAGGAAGATGCGGAGATTGTGGCTGCAAACGGAACCATTTCCCAACAACTTATCTGTGAGGGCATCATCCTGATCAGTATCCTTTCCTTGGTGCTGATGCGGTATGTGTGTGGTATTGTATATGACAATCGCCGCAGATTCACATACCTGCGGCGATTGGCAACCAGACGTCTTGCCCGTTAGCGGGATTACAAGGTTCTCTTGATCTGTACGATTTGGTAGGCTTCGATGATGTCACCGACTTTGATGTCGTTGTATCCTGTCACGTTCAGACCGCAGTCGTATCCGCTTTGTACTTCTTTGACA
This sequence comes from uncultured Rikenellaceae bacterium, assembly GCA_937906485.1. Lineage (GTDB taxonomy): Bacteria > Bacteroidota > Bacteroidia > Bacteroidales > UBA932 > JAGCJX01. Next base: position 1,384 of record CALCYB010000090.1, on the reverse strand, counting down.
TCGTCTTTGAAACGTTTCAGGGATCCGAGGTCTCCGGTGTAGATGACAATGCCGTCACGGATGACCCGTACTTTGGCAGAGCGGATCAGCTTACCTTCCTTAACCATACATCCGGCAATGGTACCCACTTTGGATATCTTGAAGGTTTCGCGAACTTCTGCAGTTGCGGTAACTTCTTCTTTTTCTTCAGGTGCCAACATCCCTTCGATACCGCTCTTGACTTCGTTGATGGCATCGTAGATGACGGAGTACATCCGGATTTCAATTTCTTCTTTATCAGCCAGCTTGCGGGCATTGGCAGAAGGACGTACCTGGAAGCCGATGATGATCGCATTGGAGGCGACGGCCAGCAATACGTCGGATTCGGAAATGGCCCCTACGGCTTTGTGGATGACATTGACGTGGATTTCTTCGGTGGAGAGTTTGATCAGGGAGTCTGACAAGGCTTCTATGGAGCCGTCCACGTCCCCTTTGACGATGATGTTCAGCTCCTGGAAGTTTCCGATGGCAATGCGTCGTCCGATTTCTTCGAGGGTGATGTGCTTTTGGGTGCGCAATCCTTGGATACGCAGCAATTGTTCCCGTTTGTTGGCCAGATCTTTGGCTTCTTTTTCATCCTCCATCACGTTGAAGGTCTCGCCGGCGGTCGGAGCACCGTTCAACCCCAGTACGGATACCGGAGTGGAAGGACCGGCTTCGGTGATCTTCTGACCCCGTTCATTGAACATGGCTTTTACTTTGCCGGTGTAGCTGCCACACAACATCACATCGCCCACGTGCAGGGTACCGGCCTGAACCATGATGGTTGCCAAGTAGCCACGGCCTTTGTCCAAAGAGGATTCGATGATGGAACCTTTGGCCCGTTTGTTCGGGTTGGCTTTCAATTCGAGCAGATCGGCTTCCAGCAATACCTTTTCCAGAAGCAGGTCAATGTTGATGCCGTTCTTGGCGGAAATTTCCTGACATTGGTATTTGCCGCCCCAGTCTTCCACCAGGATGTTCATGTTGGCCAGCTGTTCGCGGATGCGGTCCGGGTTTGCTCCGGATTTGTCAATCTTGTTGATGGCAAAAATCATCGGAACACCGGCTGCTTGGGCGTGGTTGATGGCTTCCACGGTCTGAGGCATGATTGCGTCGTCTGCAGCCACGATGATGATGACCAGGTCCGTAATCTTGGCACCACGGGCACGCATTGCCGTAAAGGCCTCGTGACCCGGAGTATCCAGGAAGGTGATGCGACGGCCGTTCTGGAGCTTGACGTTGTAGGCACCGATGTGCTGGGTAATACCACCAGCTTCACCGGCAATCACGTTGGTCTGACGGATGTTGTCCAACAAGGAGGTCTTACCGTGGTCAACGTGTCCCATTACGGTCACGATGGGCG
>CALCYB010000089.1 GCA_937906485.1 uncultured Rikenellaceae bacterium | reverse complement strand
CCGACCCTCTGCTTGTAAGGCAGATGCTCTAAACCAACTGAGCTATGCTCCCTTTCTTTTGAGGACTGCAAAAGTAGGCACTTTTTCTGAATTCGCAAATATTTTTTTAATTTTTTGCTTTCTTCTCAAAGATTGGGAATTGCAAGGCCTCTGCAACCACATAGCTGCTCCCCCCTATATACACCAGATCTGCAGGTGATGCCTGGGAAAAATAGGTAATCAACGCCTCCGTCACAGAGGCGGTGACCGTACATCGTCTGGCCTTCTCCACCAGATGTCCGGCCAGAACGGACGCATCCATGGCACGCGGTCCCTGGGCTCGGGTAAAATAATAATCAGCTACTGGAAACAAGTCCTTGACCCGATCTATTTCCTTGTCTGCCACCATACCTATTATAAACACCAAGCGGTCGTAACGTCCTTGCGCCTTACCCTCTTCGTATTGACCAAGAAGCTGGTCCAAGGTGTATCGCAACCCGGCCTCGTTGTGGGCGATGTCACAAATGATTTCCGGCTCCTGATGCAAATGTTCCCACCGGCCACGGAACTGCGTCCGCTGCGCAGCATGACAAACAGCCTCTCGAACCTTTTCCTGCTGCCACCCGAAGTTGGCGGTGAACAGCGTTTTCTCCAACACCTGCAATGCGGTGAACACGGTCTTCAGGTTGGCTGCCTGATACGCACCCTTGAGATCCATTTCTGCCAGCAGCTGCGGGAGCTGCTCCCACTGACCTTGGGAAGAACAGAACAAAGGGGCCCGAACGTGCGAGGCCAATTCTTCAAAGACGGGTACCAGCTCCGGCTGGATGCTGCCCAAGACAACCGGCACACCGGGTTTGATAATTCCTCCCTTCTCTTTGGCGATCTCGGGCAAGGTATGTCCCAACAGATCGCAATGGTCGTACCCGATGGAGGTGATGACCGAGAGCACGGGCGTGATCAGGTTGGTCGAATCCAGACGTCCGCCCAGTCCGACTTCAATCAGGGCCACGTCGACGCCATGCCGGGCAAAATGATCCCAGGCCATGGCCGTGGTGATTTCAAAGAACGAGGGATGGTGCTGCTCGATGAACTCGCGGCTGCGACGAAAAAAGTCCACGACTTCCTGGCGCGTAATCATTTCCCCGTCAATCCGGATCCGTTCGCGGAAATCAGCCAGGTGAGGAGATGTATAAAGTCCTGTTTTACAACCATGAGCACTACAAACAGAGGCCAACAGGTGGGAAACGGAACCCTTCCCGTTGGTACCGGCCACGTGGATGGATCTGAACTGGCGGTGAGGATGGCCCAGAAAGTCATCAAAGGCCTTGATGGTTTCCATTCCGGGATGATAACCGGCCCTGCCCACCTGCTGGAACGACGGGGACATGTTCATCATTTTTCCGATCCAGTACTCGTATTCTTGCACATTCATATCCGGTGTTGATAAGTTTTGATGCAAAAGTGGGAATAATTCAAGAATTTTTCCCGAAAAAAACGTAATTTTACGCGATTAAAGAATATTATCCGACAATTTATGATACATTTCTTTCACACCGAGAGCGGACAATGGATTGCCGTACAACGGGCACAGGCCCTTTCCCCGAGCGAAAAAGAAACGTTAACTTGGTTATTCTCAGGAGGATGCTTTGACGATCGAGCTACCATACCCGGTACCTTTATCGGTCCTCGCCGAGAAATGGTGACTCCCTGGAGTACCACTGCTGTTGAGATCACCCAGAACATGAATGTCCCGGGCATTGAACGCATCGAGGAGTTCTGCGAAATCACCGGTGCCAAGGAATTCGCCTTTGACAAGATGCTCCAACGCCAATACGAAGGGTTGGACCAATCCGTCTTTCTGGTAGAGAAAGAACCTGATCCGATTGAATACATAGATGATTTTGAAGCATACAACCGCCGCGAAGGGCTGGCACTTTCCGAAGCGGAAATCGGCTACCTCAAGAACTTGAGTGAGAAATTGGGTCGTAAACTGACCGACAGCGAAGTTTTCGGTTTCTCTCAAGTGAACTCCGAACACTGCCGCCACAAGATCTTCAACGGAACCTTCGTGATTGATGGAGTGGAAAAACCCTCTTCCCTGTTCCAGTTGATCAAGCGTACTTCAAAAGAACATCCCGGCCGCATCGTATCGGCCTACAAGGACAATTGTGCTTTCATTCAAGGTCCGACCCTTTCCCTGTTCCACCCGGCATCCGGGGACAAACCGGATTTCTTTGTCCGGGAAGAAAGCCAGACCGTGATTTCGCTGAAAGCTGAAACCCATAACTTCCCGACCACAGTCGAACCGTTCAACGGTGCAGCAACCGGCAGTGGTGGAGAAATCCGAGACCGGATTGCCGGCGGAAAAGGCTCCTTCCCGATTGCAGGGACAGCCGTTTACATGACCTCATATCCCCGTTTCACGGAAGAACTTGACCCGAACGGTCTGAAGATTGCCCGGAATTGGGAACAGATTCAAGCCCGTCCATGGCTTTACCAGACCCCTGAAGAAATTCTGATCAAGGCGTCCAACGGGGCTTCCGACTTCGGAAACAAATTCGGCCAACCGGTCATCTGCGGTTCGTTGCAGACCCTCGAACACGAAGAAGGCATCCACCACGGCTATGACAAGGTCATCATGCTGGCTGGCGGTGTAGGTTATGCCAAGCAGAAAGATGCGCTCAAAGAGACGCCTCAGGCAGGCGACCAGGTGGTCCTGCTCGGTGGTGACAACTACCGCATCGGTATGGGCGGTGGAGCGGTTTCTTCGGTAGCCACCGGAGAATATGCCAACGCCATCGAATTGAACGCCATCCAACGTTCCAACCCGGAAATGCAGAAACGCGCCTACAACGCGATCCGGGCCATTGCCGAACAAGCAGAAAATACCATTATTTCGGTTCACGACCACGGTGCTGGTGGGCACTTGAACTGCTTGTCTGAGCTGGTGGAAGAATTGGGAGGGACCATTGACATCGACAAACTGCCTGTTGGAGACAAGACCTTGTCTGCCAAAGAATTGATTGGCAATGCAATAGATGAGGTAAACCGAGGCAATCAGATAGTGGAAGCCACTACTTTGGTCATTGATGAGGTTTTAAGTAATATGCAGGTCTTTGCAGAGGCTGCTTTGGGTTCTGCTGAAACCTCCAAGACACAGCTGGAGCTGATGGAACAGATGAAGCTGGGTGTGGATCAGATTGCTATGGTGGTTCAAAATAATTCTGCAACGGCTGAGGAAACCTCTGCGGTTAGTGAAGAACTGGCAGCTCAGGCTACCTCCTTAAGGGATATGGTGGGCAGATTTAAGCTACATAAATGATAAGTATATTAAGAGGAGGGTTAGGAAAAGAGGTATAGAAATGATGGTGGTAAATACAATAAAGATAGCAGGAACTGCCATTTTGTCCATTCTGTTGGCAGAACTGTTAAGGATGGAGTTTTCCGTATCTGCAGGTATTATAGCCATATTGACTATACAGCCTACAAAAAAAGAGACAATCCGGACTGCTGCGGGAAGGCTGCTGGCCTTCCTCAGTGCTTTGGTCATTGCTTTTGGAAGCTTCCGGCTGCTGGGATGCAGTTTGGAAGGCTTTTTACTGTATCTGGCTATTTTTATCCTGTTGTGCCAGTGGTTAGGCTGGTATAGTTCTATGGCGATGAATTCGGTATTGATTTCTCATTTCCTGACTTGGGAACGTATGGATTCTGCTGCGGTTATCAATGAAATCTTACTCTTTGCTATTGGAGTAGGTATGGGAGTGTTAGTCAATCTACATCTGCATAAGGATGTGGATTATATAGAAGAACTAAAGGCAGCGACAGATGAACGGATTCGTCGAATCCTCTACCGGATGGCAGAACGGATTTTAGATAAGGAGATTTCGGATTACCGGGGAGAATGTTTTGTGGATTTAAGAGCTTCCAT
>CALCYB010000088.1 GCA_937906485.1 uncultured Rikenellaceae bacterium | reverse complement strand
GTCAGGTCCGGTTGCTTTTGTGCCCCACTGGCCTGTAAGGCCACTTTCTCACGTTCCAGAATGTGCAGTCCCATATAAGCCGAGCCCAAATGTCCGGACAGCACCACCAGGTCCTTGGACTGCAGGGGCAGGCGCCTTTCCAGCACAATCCGTTTCTGAATACCGACCGCTGACATGCTCACACAAAGCCCGTTGACCGAAGGTTGAAGCTCCAGTCCGACCGAACTCACGTTGTGCTCCTGCATCGCTGCCACCATACCCTGCCACAAGGCCTGTGTATCCTCAAACGAGAAACGGCTGGAAAGGGCCATAATCACGCAGACCCGCTCCGGTTGCAACACCTGAGCATAAAGATCACCCAACGTAGCCAGCACGAGTTTATACCCCAGGTGCTTGAGCGGTGTATAGGTCAGATCAAAATCAACCCCTTCCATAAAGAAGTGATGCGACTGGGCTGAGACTCCCTTTGCCGGTTGTGAACGTAAAATTTCATTACGGTAGGGAGTGTCCTCAAACAGGCGCCGGATCGCTGCAGAACGTCCAATTTCAGAAATTTGTGTACTCATTATACTATTTTTGTTACAAAATTAGTAAAATGATGTAAATTTGTACGCTTATACACATAAAATATGGCAAACGAAACAATACACGATATTACCAATAGTGAATACCGGCATGGTTTTGAAACCAATGTCTCGCAGGAATTCTTCCCGAAAGGCCTCAACGAAGACATCGTCCGGATGATTTCCGAGCGCAAGCAGGAACCGCAATGGCTGCTGGAATTCCGCTTGGAAGCCTTTCAGAAATGGCAAAAGATGAAAATGCCGACCTGGGCTCACCTGCGTATCCCGCAGATCGACTACCAGGACATCATCTACTTTGCTGCTCCCAAAAAACCGAAAACAGAAGAGGAAATCGATCCCGAGCTGATGAAGACCTTTGACAAACTGGGGATTCCCCTGGATGAGCGCAAGGCCTTGTCCGGGATGGCCGTGGATGCGGTTTTTGATTCGGTCTCCGTCAAGACCACCTTCCGCGAATCCCTTGCGGAAAAAGGCATCATCTTCTGTTCTTTTTCTGAAGCCGTACGCGATTACCCGGAGCTGGTACGCAAGTACCTGGCCTCGGTCGTGCCCTCCGGTGACAATTTCTTTGCGGCCTTGAATTCCGCCGTCTTCAGCGACGGATCTTTCTGTTACATCCCCAAAGGCGTACGCTGCCCGATGGAACTCTCCAGCTACTTCCGCATCAATGCGCGGGGTACCGGCCAGTTCGAACGGACCCTGATTGTCGCCGATGAAGGATCCTATGTCAGTTACCTGGAAGGGTGCACCGCTCCCCAACGGGATGAGAACCAACTCCATGCGGCTGTGGTGGAAATCGTCGTGATGGCCGATGCCGAAGTCAAATACTCCACCGTACAGAACTGGTACCCGGGTGACAGCGAAGGCCGTGGCGGTATCTTCAACTTCGTCACCAAACGCGGTCTTTGCAAAGGCAACAACAGCCGTCTTTTCTGGACACAGGTTGAAACCGGTTCTGCAATTACCTGGAAATACCCCAGCACCATCCTGCGGGGCGACAACTCGGTATCCGAGTTCTATTCCGTAGCCGTCACCAACCACCGCCAGCAAGCCGACACCGGAACCAAGATGATTCACATCGGCAAGAACACCCGCAGCCGAATCATCAGCAAAGGCATCTCGGCCGGCTACAGCGAAAACAGCTACCGCGGCCTGGTCCGCGTGGCCCCCAATGCCGAAAACGCACGCAACTACTCCCAATGCGACTCCCTGCTGTTGGGAGACCGCTGCGGAGCCCATACCTTCCCGTTCATCCAAAGTGACAATCCTTCTGCCATCATCGAGCACGAAGCGACCACCTCCAAAATCAGCGAGGAACAACTGTTTTACTGCCGGCAACGGGGCATTTCCGAAGAAAACGCCGTGGGACTGATCGTCAACGGCTATGCAAAAGAAGTCATTAACCAGCTTCCGATGGAGTTTGCCGTCGAAGCCCAAAAACTCCTGCAAGTGTCCCTGGAGGGCAGTGTAGGATAACCCAATATACCAAACACTATGCTGACCATTAAAGATTTACATGCATCTATAGGTGAAAAGGAGATTCTCAAGGGAATCAACCTTACCGTCAAACCCGGAGAAGTCCATGCCATCATGGGGCCGAACGGATCCGGAAAAAGCACCTTGTCCGCCGTGCTGGCCGGCAAGGACACCTTTACCGTAACCTCAGGAGAGGTCCTTTATCAAGGTGAAAACCTGCTGGCCCTCTCTCCGGAAGAACGCTCCTGGCGCGGGATCTTCCTGGGCTTCCAGTACCCGACCGAAATCCCCGGCGTGACCAATGTCAACTTCATGAAGACCGCACTGAACGAACACCGCAAGCACCAGGGACTGGCACCGATTACAGCGGCAGAATTCCTCAAGCTCATGCGCCAGAAGATGGAGATTGTGGAAATGGACCCGTCCTTCTCCTCTCGCGGAGTCAATGTCGGTTTCTCCGGTGGAGAAAAAAAACGCAACGAGATCTTCCAGATGGCCATGCTGGACCCGACTCTCGCCATCCTTG
>CALCYB010000087.1 GCA_937906485.1 uncultured Rikenellaceae bacterium | reverse complement strand
TCAATGGCCTCGTCCTGGCCGATGACCTGTCCGCGGATGATGTTCTCCAGGCTGGTGAGCCGGTGCTTTTCGTCCCGACTGAGTTTCTGGACAGGGATGCCGGTCTTGCCGGCTACAATTTCGGCCATGTTTTCTGCATTGACCTGGTTTTGTCTTGATTCTTTTTCCGGCTGGTTTTGTCGCAGTTGTCCGATGGCCTCATCCAGTTGTTGTTCTTTGTACATCAATTGCTCGGCCTGGATGAATTCTTCCTGGTCAATGGCCTGTAGTTTCTGTTTCCGGAGTTCCCGTTGCTGTTGCAGCATATCGCTCATCCGGTTCGGGATCTTGTCTTGCTTGAGGTATAGGGCGGCACCGGCCTCGTCCATCAGGTCAATGGCTTTGTCCGGCAGACAGCGGTCGCTCAGGTAGCGGACCGACAGGTTGATGGCGGCCTGCAGGGCTTCGTCACTGTAGGTGATGCCGTATTGTTTTTCATAAACGGGTTGCAGGGTGCGAAGGATCTCGAGGGTCTGCTGGAAATCCGTCGGGCGGATGTGCACCGTCTGGAAACGGCGTTCCAGTCCTTTGTCGGAGGCGATGTGCCGGCGGAATTCGTCGGGAGTGGTGGCTCCGATGCAACGGATTTCGCCCCGGGACAGGGCAGGTTTGAGCAGATTTGCCGCATCCAGTGATCCGGTAGGGGCCCCAGCTCCCACCAGGGTGTGCATTTCGTCAATGAACAGGATGATGTCGTCGCGTTTGCGGATTTCTTCCAGAATCTGCTTGATGCGCTCCTCAAATTCGCCGCGGAATTTGGTGCCGGCGACCAGCGCTCCTGGATCCAGGGCGATCACGCGCTTGCCCAACAGGTATTGGGGAACATTGCCTTGGTGGATGCGTTGGGCCAGTGCTTCTACAATGGCATTCTTCCCGCTGCCGGCTTCACCGATGAGGGCGGGGTTGTTCTTTTTTCTGCGGGCCAGGATGCGGATGATCTGTTCAAGTTCCTGTTCGCGTCCATAAACCGGATCCAGTTTTCCGTCTGCGGCGGCCAGTGTCAGGTCGTAGCCAAACCGCTCCAGTGCCGGTTGGCTGTTTTGCCGCCTGGATCGTCGGCCTGGCTCTCTGTCGGGAAATTCCTGGTCGTCCTCGTTGGGACGGTGGAGCTTTTCGCGTTGGTCTTCCGGTTCGCCGGGCATCTGGCGCAGTTGCTCCAGCAGGCCAAGACGGAAGGATTTGAGGGTAATCAGATCCGGTTCCGGCATGATCTCCAAAAACTCACCGGGGAAATGTTCAACGATGGCCAGCATCAGGTGTGTTTCGGTGATGTATTCGTGTCCGTAGCGCAGCGCTGTCTGTTCTGCGTCGCCCAGTATCCGACGGGATTCTGAGCAGAAGGTGATCTCCTTTGTCAGAACAGCATCTGTCTGTGTCGGCTGTGCCAGCAGCCGGTCCAGTTTGGCCTTCATCTGTTTCAGATCGGGCATCAAACGTTCCATCAAAGCGGCAACTGCGTTTTCTTGGTGACGCAAGATTCCTAGAATCAGGTGATTGGGTTGTATTTCCCGATGGCCTGTCCGAACAGTCTCCTCTAAAGAATACTGAAAAATGAGGTTCAATTCGTGGGTAGATGCAATTTCGTTTTTCATTCGCCGGCACAATAAAAATAGGATATCTTCTGCAAATGTAAACAAATTTGCGCGATATGCTTTTTATTCGTAACTTAGCAGGTCATTTAATTAGATGTTTTTGAGAGATAAGATATGGAAAACGAGGAAGTTAAAGAAGTTAACGGCAAAATTATCCAGATCAACATTGAGAACGAGATGAAATCTGCGTACATTGACTATGCAATGTCCGTGATTGTGGCTCGTGCTTTACCTGATGTTCGTGATGGTTTGAAACCGGTGCACAGACGGGTTTTGTACGGGATGTCCGAGTTGGGATTGGCCGCCAACAAGCCTTTCAAGAAATCTGCCCGTATCGTCGGAGAAGTGATGGGTAAGTATCACCCGCACGGAGATAGCAGTATTTATGACACCATGGTCAGAATGGCGCAATACTGGAGTCTGCGGTACATGTTGGTTGAAGGACAGGGTAACTTCGGTTCCATCGACGGCGACTCGCCCGCAGCAATGCGTTATACCGAAGCGCGCTTCAGAAAATTGGCAGAGGATTCCCTGGCCGATCTGGACAAGAATACGGTGGATTTCAAGATGAACTTCGATGATACCTTGAAAGAACCGACGGTGTTGCCGGCGAAAGCTCCCCTGCTGCTGCTGAACGGTGCATCCGGGATTGCCGTAGGGATGGCTACGAACATGGCCCCCCACAACCTTTCAGAGGTCTGTGATGCAATCTGTGCCTATATTGACAACAATGATATTACTGTGGATGAGCTCATGCAGCACATCAAAGGTCCGGATTTTCCGACCGGAGGTATCATCCAGGGGCTGCAAGGTATCCGAGAAGCTTTCGAGACCGGACGTGGCCGTATTGTGGTCCGTTCAAAAACCGATCTGGAAGTTTCTTCGAGTGGACGTGAGACCATTGTGGTTTCAGAAATTCCGTACATGGTCAACAAAGCCGAATTGATTGAAAAAATCGCGGAATTGGTTGAAAACAAGAAAATTGACGGAATTTCCTACATCAATGATGAAACAGACCGCAACGGGATGCGTATCGTCATCAAACTGAAGATGGGGGCCGTTGCGAATGTCGTGCTGAACACTTTGTTCAAATATACCCAGCTCCAAAGCAGTTTCTCAGTCAACAACATCGCCCTGGTGGACGGTCGTCCCCAATTACTGAACCTGCGCCAGCTGATTCATTACTACGTGAAACACCGTCATGAAGTGGTGGTGCGTCGTGCACGCTATGAATTGGAACAGGCTCAAAAAAGGGCGCACATTCTCGCAGGGCTGTTGAAAGCCTTGGATTTCATCGATGAAGTCATTGCAACCATCCGCGCTTCCCGTACACCGCAGGAAGCCCGGGACAACTTGATGGAACGTTTCGGATTTTCTGAAATTCAAGCGACGGCAATCGGTGAAATGCGTCTGCGCCAGTTGACCGGTCTGGAACGCGAGAAACTGCAGAGCGAATACGATGAGCTGATGCGTCTGATTCAAGAGCTGAATGCGTTCCTGGCCAGCTACGAACTGCAGATGGCCAAGATCAAGGAAGAACTGCAACAACTCAAAGAGGCATATGGCGATGAGCGCCGTACCGCCATTGAACTTTCAGCAGAAGATTTCAATCCCGAAGATTTCTATCCGAACGAGGATGTGGTCATTACCATTTCCCACCTGGGTTATATCAAACGTACACCCCTGACCGAGTACCGTCTGCAGAACCGCGGCGGTGTCGGTGCCAAAGGCAGCACGACAAGGGAAGAAGACTTCATCGAACACATCCATGTGGCCAATATGCACAGTACGATGCTGTTCTTTACTCAGAAAGGAAAATGCTTCTGGCTCAAAGTGTACGAGATACCGGAAGGCACCAAGACCTCCAAGGGTCGTGCCATCCAGAATGTCATCAACATCGAGCCCGACGACAAGGTTTGTGCGTACATCAATGTGCCGAACCTTTCGGATGAAGAATATGTGAACAACCATTACATCGTCTTGGCAACCCAACGCGGTACCGTGAAGAAGACCACACTGGAAGCTTACTCACGTCCCCGTGCCAATGGGGTGAACGCCATCACGGTCCGTGAAGATGACCTTCTGCTGGATGCCGTGCTGACGGATGGCAATAACGAATTGCTGTTGGCCGGACGTCAAGGCAAATGTGTCCGTTTCCATGAGTCTGCTGTCCGACCGATCGGCCGTACCGGTACCGGGGTGCGGGGAATCTCCATCGAGGACGACGATGAAGTGATTGGTATGGTATGTGTACCCCATGAAGAATCAGACAACCGTACTATTTTGGTGGTGAGTGAAAACGGATTTGGAAAACGCACCAGTTCGTATGAATATCGTTTGACTCATCGTGGTGGTGGTGGATTTACCAACATTAAATTAGGTGGTAAAAACACGGCTGTTGCAGGTTCGTTCCCTGTCACCGATGATCAGGACGTAATGATGGTGACCAACGGTGGTAAAATTATCCGCACCCCTGTCAGTGACGTTCGCATCGCAGGCCGTTCA
>CALCYB010000086.1 GCA_937906485.1 uncultured Rikenellaceae bacterium | reverse complement strand
GGAGCGTGTCAAGCTTCAACAGTTCGAGCTACGATGATATGGGTGTCAAGTTCGTGGATCCTGCTAACCCTTATCAGCAGTCTATGCGCTCGGCAAAGTATGGAATGCTTATTATCGTTCTTGTCTTCGTGGCCGGCTTGTTCGTGGAGTTCCTGACCCGCAGGGAGATTCATCCTATCCAATATGCTGTAATAGGTCTGTCGCTCGTATTGTTCTACTCGTTGTTAGTGGCATTCTCCGAGTTTATGACATTCGTCCTGGCCTATGTAATAGCCGCGTTGATGACAACCGGGGCCCTGATGTTTTACTTCAGAGCCATCCTGAAAAATCGGAGTGCCTACCTGTTGGGCGGATTTGTCGCTTTGGTGTACCTGCTCAATTACATGCTGCTCCAAATGGAAACGTATGCGCTGCTCGCCGGTTCGTTGGTGTTGTTTGTGCTCTTGTGTGTGGTGATGTACCTGACACAAATCGAGAAACGATGAGTAGGGGGAGGGTGTAAAAGCCATTGTAAAATGTGTAAAGCAAGTGTAAAGAAACCTTACACTTGCTTTTTTTCTTGAAATATGTATTTTGCAGGAATTCAATGATATGGGAGGTTTGGCACAATTCTTTGAGACCAGGTTGCAGATAATTTAACTACCTATATGATGAAAAGTTTCCTGAATTTCCTGAAAAGAAACAAACTCTATACGGCCATTAATGTGCTGGGACTGACGGTGTCCATTGCATTTGTACTGTTGTTGGCGGCATATGTTCAGAAACAGCTCTCTACGGATGCTTTCCATGAGAATGCAGACCGGATCTACCTGGTTGGGGATGATGAATTTACCAGCGCCTATTACTTGCAGGACTACTTGAAGGAGCGTTATCCGGAGATTGAAGCGACCACTGCTTTTATCCTAGAAAAAGGGATGGAATGTGAGACGGGCAATCAAAAGATCTCTCCTTACGTGGGTGCTGTGGACTCTTCTTTTTTCGATATCTTCTCTTTCCGAATACTCAGGGGCAATGGCGAAGATTTTAAGCGGGGAACGGAGAATCTGGTGGTTTCAAGCACGTTTGCCAACCGTTATTTCGGTGTGGATGATCCTATCGGCAAGACGGTGAAATTTCCTTTTGGTACGTATACGATCGTGGCGGTCATGGACGATATCGATCATTCGGCCATCCCTTATTGCGATGTGCTGATGCGGGCCGATATTCTGCCCAAATTGAATCCATCCCATGACAAGGAGATGAGTAACAGTGGAAGTATCACTACGTTCATCATGTTGCATGAAGGGGCTGACATTCTTTCCAAACAGGATGATATGCTGGCGTATTTCAAGAAAATCTGGTGGATTTATGAAGCCGGATCAACCAAAGTGCACGTGGTGCCCTTGAGGGATATCTTCTTCATGCAGGCGGAATACGGATATAGCCAGTTTCCTTATCTGAATTTGGGCAACAAGCAGTTGGTGAACATTCTGCTTACGGTATGCCTGGTGTTGTTGGTGTTCTCGGTGATGAATTACGTGAATATGACGACAGCTGCTGTCGGATTTCGGGCCAAAGAGATGGCATCAAGACGATTGCTGGGGGCCGGAGGTAAAAATATCTTTGGCAAAATGATTGCTGAATCCACCCTCTTGTGTGCATTGGCTGCCTTGATGGCTGTGTTGTTGGCAGAAACGCTTTCCCCTTATGCCTCTGAATTGTTGGGTTACTCATTTTCCATCTTTAAGGCTGCTTCTGTCGGGAATGTGATTGCCATTGTCGCTTTCGTGGGGGTATTGGGGGTACTGTCGGGATTCATACCGGCTATGGCCATGATGAAATTTCAACCGATTGATGTGGTTCGCGGAACCTTCCGTACAAAGACCAAAACCACTTATAGCAAGGTGATCATCATCGTGCAGAGCATGGTCACGCTCTGTATGCTGGCAGTTGCCTTTACCATGTATGTGCAGATCCGGTTTATGATTATGGCACCCATGGGCTACAATACCCGGGATATTCTCAACGTGCACAATTGGGGATATGTCACAGTGGATAACCAACAGGTGTTGAAAGATCGACTGATGGCGGAACCCTTTGTGAAGAATGTCGGATTTGGACAAGGTACGCCCATGTATGGGACCAACAACAATACGTTTGCCATGGAAAACGGTGAGTACATTGCTTTTCAGGAATTCAGGGGAGACAATGCCTATTTTGAGATTCTTGGTATCAAGAAGAAAAAAGACAACCATACCCCCGGAGAGTGGTGGCTCAATGAAACGGCACTCCGCAAAATGGGTCTGGATGAGGATGCCACATCGTATCAGGCCTACCAGGGCAGAATCCCCATAGGTGGCGTTTATTATGATTTCAAGGTGAAATCCTTGTTGGAACCCCAATCTGCCGCCCTGATCTACAATTACGGGGAAACAATGCCGTTGAAACCCTGGAACACGTTGATACAGATTGAGGGAGACCATGCCGCCGCATTCGCACAAGTCGCGGCCATCTTCCAGGAATTGTATGCTACCGATATCTTTGAGGCCTATTACATCGAAGATGATATTGTCGCCTCCTTTAATACCCAGAAACGCACCCTGAAGATCCTGGTCATCTTCACCATCCTATCCGTTCTTATCTCCGCTCTGGGCTTGTTGGCCATGAGCACCTATTATATGTTGCAGGAACAGAAAAATGTGGCACTCAAGAAAGTATTTGGTTTGGGTAGGGGCAGTGTCCTGATGGAGCTGATCGGGTCATTTATGAAGATGGTCGGTATAGCGGTACTGATAGGTGTTCCCGTCGGGTGGTGGATCATCAACCATTGGCTGCAGGAATTCAGTTACCGGATCCCGATTTATTGGTGGTTGTTTGCCGGATCAGCACTGCTTACAGGCCTGCTGTCGTTGGCAGCTGTTCTGTGGCAGAGCATCAAGACCGCAAATACCAATCCGGCCGTAATTCTAAAAAAAGACTAGGGATTCAATCGTTTTATTCCAGATATTCTGTAAATTCGCGCTCCAGATGGAATATTAAATTCTTTATGTATGAACAAGGTTACGGAAAACCCTTTAAAAAACCGAGAAGCGGGCATGATGCCCCTGGCTGTTGTAACGGCTCTTTTTGTGACGATGTACTTGGTGTCCAACATCATGGCGGTCAAAGTCATCAGCATTTTCGGTTTGTTTTATTTTGATGCAGGAACGGTGACTTTCCCTTTTGCTTACATGTTGGGCGATGTCCTGACGGAGGTCTGGGGCTATCGCACGGCCAAGAGGGTTATTTTTCTGACATTTTTCTGTAATCTGCTGATGGTTATCTGCACCCAGATCGGGGTGTGGTTGCCTTCGCCGGATTACCTGGATCTGAGTGCCCAATCCTACAACCATGTGTTCAACTTTGTTCCCCGAATTGTGCTGGCATCGCTGACGGGATTTCTGTTGGGAGAGCTATCCAATGCCTGGGTGATGGAAAAGATCAAAACCAAGATGGGTGGACGCAAATTGTGGGTGAGGACCATCGGGAGCTCACTGGTGGGCTTTCTGCTTGATACCATTCCTTTTGTGCTGATTGCGTTTGTGGGCGTGCTCAGTGCAGAAGATCTGCTGAAGATGATCATCTTGCAGTATTTCTTGAAAATCGGTATCGAAATGTTGTTTGGGACGCCCTTGGCGTATCAATCCATTGCTCTGATCCGTAAACACATCCAATCGTAAAACGCAGCCAATCATGAAAGTTTTGATTACCGGTACCTCGCAGGGAATCGGAAAAGCCATTGCCTCACTTTTCCTGGAGAAGGGCCATCAGGTCATTGGGATTGACCGGCAGCCGGCAACTCTGTCGCACGAGGCCTATATCCACTTCCAGCGTGATATCCGGGATGTGGAGCGACTCCCGGTTGTGGACCAGGTGGAGATTCTGATCAACAATGCCGGCACCCAGCAAGAAGACGATCTGCAGACCAACCTCAAAGCACTGATTCAGGTGACGGAGAAATACGGCCTGCAACCACATATCCGCTCGATCTTGAACATCGGTTCAGCCAGCGGGCATACCGGATCGGAATTTCCGGAGTATTGTGCAAGCAAAGGCGGGGTCATTGCCTATACCAAGCATGTAGCACTACGGGTAGCGGCTTATGGGGCTGTCTGCAACAGTCTGGATCCGGGCGGCGTTCTGACGCCTTTGAACGATTGCGTGGTCAACGATCCGGACTTGTGGCAGCAGATCATGGACCAGACTCCGCTCAAACGCTGGGCAGACGTTGAGGAAATCGCCCAATGGGCCTATTTTCTGACCGTTGTCAATACCTTCTGTACCGGCCAGAGCATTGTGGTGGATGGGGGAGAGTCCATCAATTCCCACTTCGTCTGGCCGGGAAGGTGAGAAGCCCAATCGTAATGCCGCTCTGTTTAATACCGCTCGGTGTTGGTGTCCACGTGCTGACCGGTCTGCTTCCTGCTGAGCAGGGTATATTTCTCGGTCAGGTAGGATTCTTCCTGGCCACAGCATTCACAGCGGAAGGTGATTTTATAGACGGTCACTTTCCAGAGCACTTCGTAGTCATTGTATAGGGTGCTGGTGGTGATTTCACCGTGCTCTTCGGTCTGAGAAGTGGTGTAGTCACTACGGTATTTGTATTTGTAAGTGGTGTATTTGGTGATTTTCCATTTTTTGGTCTCTTTGGAGAGGTCTTTGACTTTTCTCCGTTCACTTTCTTTCTGCGTGTATTCCTTGACGTATTCTTCTTTGCTGAATTTGATGGTATGCATGTGTCGGCATTCCGGGCAGCGTTGGTGGGGGACATAGTCCTGCAGCGGGGAAGTGATGAAGGAGAAACAGTAGATGGCTACCCAGATGTTGATCAGTGCGGCCAGGAAGACCATGCCCCAGCATCCGAGAGCAACAATCCAGCAATAGACGCTGATGAGGGTGACAACCAGGGTAAGCAGGTAGAGGGCCCTGTTGGAGAAGGCTTTGAATACCTTGGGGTAATACATCAGGTAACCGATGATGAATGCCGGCAGCATGGGCGTGAGGAAAAACCAAACCAGGCACAGCAGGAAGATGACCAGTGCCAACGCATAGTAGAGGATCTTCAGCAGGAAATTCTCCGGTTTGCCCATACTGTCCTCGTAGACCGAAGCGTCGATCATGCTGCACAGGATGTTGCTTCCCATGATCATTTTCTTGAAGGGAAAGGATTTGGCAATCATCCGTTCATTGGTGGTGCGCCATTCTTTCAGTTGGGCTTCATCTTCTTGTCCAAACGTGAGGACTGGAGTCATGCGCCCTTTGTCGGTGATGACCCGTATGGAAATGAATTCAGCCACTTTCTTGCCATTGGACCAATAGATGTGTTTGGCCGGGGCAGCTCTTCTTTCAATTTTCTCCAGGCTTTTGCCCAGGATCCGGCGGTTGAAGTCCGACTCGTTCATGTAATATTTGCCGGCAGAATTGGAAAGGATCTTCTTGCGGATGCTTCTGGGAATGTCGGGTTTGAGGTCATCTTTTTTGATTTTGGCTGTCGTGCCGTCTTTAAAGGAGACTTCGTATTTTTGGTGCGCTCCGGGGCAGACTACCTGCTGGGCTACTTCCATCTTTTTGCTGTTGGGGTTGCGGGCCTCAATGCTAATTCCCAGTTCTTCTACCGGAATAAAACCCCGTACGCCGGCTTCGTTCTCTGCCCAGACGGCCAGGCGGTTCTCCCAATACCCCATGATCTTGATCAGATCGCCCTTTTTTACGGAGCCGATGACCGAGTCCTGTGTTCCCGTGAATTTGTAGATCGATGCCGTTACGGTGGCTTCCATTTCTTCAAGGACGACAGCCCGGTGTTTGACGGTAAGTTTGTTGTACAACAAGATGGAACCGATCAGGAGGATTGCCCATAAGCAGTAGCGTTTGTGCTTGTTGGGGGATTGTTTTTGTGCCATGGCGTTCAATTTTAGAGCATTATGAGCAAATTTAAGCAAAATGATTGGGAAAACCTCTATATTTTTTATAGTATTGCATTATGGCTATCAAAATTACATTTCATCCGACCACAGAATCTCTGATGGGGCAGAGTCATTGGTGGGGATTTCCGGACCTGCCTTTGGGAATGGACTATCCGGGACAACTCACGTTCATCGCTCAGATCCGTCTGGATGAGATTGCGCACCTGGATCCCCAGGGATGGCTTCCGCATCGGGGAATGCTCTGGTTTTTTGCGGAGCTGGATTATTTTTTCGGTGATCTGGATGCACCCTGCGGCGGAACCGGACAGTGGGAGGAAGGACTGTTCAAGGTGCTGTATCAGGAGGATATTGCCGAGTTGCACACCCATCAGCTGTATTGGGAAGATGGATCTGAGGCGGCGCTGCCCGCCGAGGGGATTGGTTTTGAGATTACTCACGACGAGGATTTCGGGTTCAAGCTCTTGGGAAGCCCGGCGATGACCGAAGGTTGGGAAGGGGAGAACGAAGGTCTGGTGTCGCTGCTTCAATTGGATGAGGAACCGCGATGGAAACTGAACTTATTTGACAGCGGGACGGTGAATTTTATGATTTCTGTTGATCGCCTGAAGCTGCGGGATTTCTCCAAAACGAACCTCTGTCTGCATTCTTTGTAATTGCCATTCGGGATTATTTTGCTACTTTTGGGCGTGGAAAATTAATTGTTCTGACGTATGAAGAAGCTATTCTTGAGCATCGTGATGATCTTGTTTGGCGTGGTATCCGCTTTTGCCGGCCAATGGATCCGAATCAACCAGTTGGGTTACCTGCCCAAGTCCATCAAAGTGGCAGTGCTGATCAGTGAGGAACCCCTGGATCTGTCCAAGTTTGAAGTGATCAATGCGACCACCGGCAAACGGGTCAAGTCGTTTACCAGCATTGAGGCAACCGGCCAGTATGGTTCCATGAAAAGTACCTATCGTCTTGATTTTTCTGAATTTGAACAGAGTGGTGAGTTTTACCTCAAAGCCGGAAAGGCCCAGTCTCCGGTCTTTCCGATCAATACGGCGGTTTACGACGGTACTGCCGATTTTCTCTTGAATTACATGCGCCAGCAACGGTGTGGATACAATCCTCATATGCAGGACAGTTGCCATACGCACGACGGATACATTCTCTACCATCCGACCAAAACGGGACAGCACATTGATGTGACGGGGGGATGGCACGATGCGACAGACTACCTCCAATATACCACGACCTCAGCCAATGCCATCTACCAGATGATGTTCGCCTATCAGGAAAATCCGGAAGTATTCGGGGATCACTACGATGCCAACGGACACGAAGGTGCGAACGGCATTCCGGATATTGTGGATGAAATCAAATGGGGGCTGGACTGGCTCAATAAGATGAACCCCGAGCCGGGAGAACTTTACAACCAGATTGCCGATGACCGCGACCATGCGGGGATGCGTCTGCCTACCGAATGCAAAGTGGATTATGGCTACGGACCCGGCCAAGGACGACCGGTTTATTTCTGCAGTGGAGAACCGCAGATCCGGGGTACCTATATGAATTCCACCACGGGTGTTGCCAGCACGGCCGGTAAATTTGCTTCCTGCTTCGCGCTGGGATCACGCGTATTGGCTCCGTTCTATCCCGAGTTTGCCCAACTGATCGGCTCCAAAGCGGATGCGGCTTACCAGGAAGGGGTCAAGAAACCCGGGAACTGCCAGACGGCTTCTGTTTTGGCACCCTACATCTATGAGGAAGACAACTGGGTGGATGATATGGAACTCGGTGCCATGGAACTTTACCTGTATACCGGTGACCGGAATTACTACGAACAAGCCATTGAGTATGCCCGTCGTGAGCCGGTTACTCCTTGGATGGGAGCAGACAGCGCAAGACACTACCAATGGTATCCCTTCATGAACATGGGCCATTACCTGTTGGCCAAAAACGGCAGCGAACGGGTATCCAAAGAGTTCATCCGAAACCTGCGTACCGGTATCCAACGTACCTACGAAAAGGCAGTGGAAAGCCCTTACCGACATGGTATTCCCTATATCTGGTGTTCCAATAACCTGACCACAGCGATGTTGACCCAATGTCGTCTGTATCGTGAACTCACCGGGGATGATACCTATGCGGAAATGGAAGCGAGTTTGCGTGACTGGCTTTTCGGATGCAACCCTTGGGGTACGAGCATGGTGGTGGAACTGCCTGCCCATGGCGATTATCCTTCACAGCCCCACTCTTCGTACCTGAACGCAGGAAAGGGAACCACTGTCGGAGGTCTCGTGGACGGTCCTGTCTATTTCAACATCTTCAAACACCTGGAAGGAGTGAACATGGACGGTATTCCGAATCGTCCGGGTGAAGATTATGCCCGTTTCCAACCGGATCTGATGGTGTACCACGATGCCATCGGTGACTACTCAACCAACGAACCTACCATGGACGGAACCGCTTGTCTGACTTATTACCTGTCTGCACTTCAAGCAGAAGGGGCCCAACAGGCTGCTCAACAAAAATAATGATCATGGACGCTGCAGCCAATGCCGGACCGGTGACCAAAGACCGGCTGTTTACACGGGATTACATCTTCATGTGCCTTTCGGCCTTTTTGATGTCCTTTTCGTTCTACATTCTGGTTCCTACACTGCCGCTGTACCTTAAAGATACCTTCAACATCGCACCTGCGCTGGTGGGTGTGGTGTTGTCGTGTTATGTGGTGGCGGTGCTCAGCATTCGCCCGATGGCGGGTTTTGTGGCGGATACCTTGCCGCGTAAAGCGGTGTACATCGTTGCCTATGCCATTTTTGTTGCCTCGTTTACCGGCTATTTCTTCATTACCCATACCTTGGCACTGTTCATCCTGCTTCGGGTCTTTCACGGTTTCAGTTTCGGGATGCTGACCACTGCCGGGAACACGCTGGTCATTGATATCATGCCCTCATCCCGACGTGGAGAAGGATTGGGGTATTATGGCGTGACCAACAACCTGGCGATGGCTTTCGGCCCGATGGCTGGGTTGTTCGTCATTTCGTCGCAAAACTATACCTTGCTGTTCCTGACCTCGTTGGTGACCGGGATCATCGGCCTGACTTTGGGAATCGCTGTGCGCGTGCCCCGACGAGAGCTGCAGCCCATCAAAGAGTTCCGTTTGTCAACGGACCGCTTTTTCCTCAAAGAAGGGATACGTGCATGCATCGCTTTTCTGCTGTTGGCCATTCCTTATGGCATGACGACCAGTTACATGGCCATCTATGCCGCCGAATCAGGAATTACACACAACGCCGGATTGTTCTTTACCGTGATGGCGGCTGGTCTGATTGCCTCCCGACTTCACTCGGGCAAGCGCGTGGATCGCGGTTTCATCACCGAGACCATCCTGACCGGTATTGCCATTGCCTTTGTCGGAGGACTGGGTGAGTCGGTATTGTCCACGATTACGGGCATCAACCTCACGGCAGGTTACATCACCTACTTTGCGACCGCTTTTCTGTTCGGCTACGGGTACGGTACCATGTTTCCGGCCTACAACACGCTCTTTATCAACCTGGCCCCCAACAATCGGCGTGCTACAGCCAATGCGACCTATCTGACCGGATGGGATGTGGGAATCGGGATCGGCATGCTGCTGGGCGGGTATCTTTCCGGCTTTGATTATGCGTATTGCTACATGATGGGAGCAGGTCTTGTGCTGATTGCCCTCGTTTTCTTCTGGAAGGTGGTTACTCCACACTTTAACCAACATAGGCTCCGTTAGTTACACTGATATGGAAAACAGGATCAGCCAGGAAAAAAAGACCGTAGAGTTGATGATCCGACTCTATTGCCGTCATTGTCACCAAAGTTCCGGCCTTTGTGCCGATTGCACCGAGTTGCTGGGCTATGCCCGGATGAGGTTGGATCATTGCCGATTTGCCGATAACAAACCCACCTGTAAAAAATGCCCGATCCATTGCTACAAGCCCCAGATGCGGGAAAAGATGAGGCAGGTCATGCGATGGGCCGGCCCGAGGATGATGCTTTACCATCCCGTTGAAGCCATCCGGCATTTGATCAGAGAGGTGATGTACTTGAAAAGTCTGGATCAGTTATGAATGCCAGTTACTTATTTGATGAGCCATATCCCGATAAGGGGTGTATTGAAACTACCCAACATGCTCCATAGCGAGTATCACCTGTGAGTTTGATGTTGGACTTGCCTTCTCCGATAGAAACATAGTATTCGTTGAGGAGTTGGTCTTTGGGTTCCGTTGTCAAATC
The DNA here is from genome assembly GCA_937906485.1 of uncultured Rikenellaceae bacterium. Taxonomy (GTDB): domain Bacteria; phylum Bacteroidota; class Bacteroidia; order Bacteroidales; family UBA932; genus JAGCJX01. The sequence continues at coordinate 5,085 of CALCYB010000086.1, read as the reverse complement.
ATCAGAGTCGGTAATCCAAACGCGTGTAACAAGACCTGTGGCATTGTCGATTTCATACCCCCAAAGGGTAGTTGCGTGGTGCGATGAGTAGAGGTTGGAAGAAAGACTGATAACAAGACCCGCCATGCCGTGTTCGAAAGCCTTAACAACCAGATCTGAGAATATCTTCAAACGTTCTGTACCTTGATAATCTGTACCATTGCCCCAAATCGTGTAGTTGTTATAACAAACCGTATAACCTACATTGCTTTCATATCCGCAATACATTTGGGACTTGACATCGCTCCAGATATCGCTCCAGTATCCACCGTCTGTCAGAGGAACCGCTTGTGAACCTTCAGATGCGTATTCTCCTCCATTCAATACACCTTCAAAATACCAGGGAATCGCCTGCTCCATGTGTCCTCCACGGGAGTTGTCCCATTCATCGTGGTACATATCCATCAAGGCCAATTCGTAGGTGCCGTCTTTGCCGGGCCCCGAAACTGCATTCTCGGGAAGGGTATTGCCGGCTGCAACATACCTGTCCTGGAACCATTGAATCATATTGGAAGAGGTGGCTGCCCAACACATGTTGATGTCGCCATTATCTCCCATCCCCACCTTGTTTACGTCGTACCATCCTGATGTGAGGGTAACCCCTTCAGCAAAAACAATCGTTGTGCCTGTTTCGGTGACTTGCTCAGCCGTGATGGTGAGTTCATTGGATTTGACCTCACCTTTGGTCGCGTATACCAGGTATTCACCAGGGGTAGCGGTTAAAAATTTATTGCCATTGAGTAGGCTGCCATTGATGTAGATGGTTGATAATTCTGTAACATCTGTGTTTTCTTCAGTGACTGTAAAAGTGATATAGTCTACTCCGTTCGCTTTGAGTGTTGTGGCTGAGGCAGCGATTTCAATGGGTTTCTCCTCGATTACCTCTTCAGTCGCGGTAATTTCCACCTCATTCGAGACGATATCGTTGTATTTTGCGTAGAAGGTGTATGTTCCTGCTTGGGAAGTGGTAAAGGTCGTACCCTCCAAGGCACGGTCATCTGCGGCGTTGTAGATGACTGCTGCAACAGCTTCTCCATTGCAGGTTACACTGAAAGTGGCTGTCTGCACACCATCGGCAACGATGGTTGCGGGATCTACTTTGAGGATAACGGTTTGGTCGGGACTTTCCGCTACATTCGCAGTGATGCTGACAATGTTTGATTTGATATCCCCTTTCTGGGCGTAGAATTGGTAATCTCCGCTGATTTCTGTACTGAATGTTTTTCCACTTAAAGGTTCATTCGTATTGGCATAGTAGATAATAGCATCTTCTACTACAGCTTCTTTATCATCCTTAATGGTAAAAGTTACAATTTGCTCTCCATCTGCCAAAATTTCATTTTTGTCTGCAGAAAGGGTAAGACTTTGAATGGGTTGCGGTGTCTCACCCTTATTGCAAGCGATTACGCTTATGATAGAAATCGTTAAAATTAGTAGTTTTTTCATTGTTTGATTGTTGTAAAATTATTTAATATTTTTATTTATATCTTCTAAATTTTAGCAAATATAATGTATATCTCTGGAAAAATCTAACAAATGAGGGGAAATAATGATAAGTGCAAGGGAATGAAAGGTAATCAAGCCACCATTAGAGCGATATAGCTATATGAGAGTGCTATACTTTGCTCTGTAGTCACGCAACTATGAGATTTGGCTACCCCTAAGGCAAAAGGTATTCAGCGAAGAAGCCGGCGCTGCGAAAGTTCCTCGCCACGCCCGAAATGCGACTCGAAACGACGTCTTATTTATAAATTCATAAGTGGGTCTTTCTGACGTCCCATGATGATTCCCAAGGCAATGGCACATCCGGCAATCGGAAGCAGCAGGTAGTGTTTGTAGGAGTCAAGAAAGAGTCGGATAGCGTAAAGGATGCTGTTGCTGCTTGCGGTGGTGTCGATAGGGTATAAATAGACAAGGGAGATGGCAACTGCGCCAAGAATGAGACCGAAGAAGAGGGTCAGAATCAGGGCGCACCTTCCGTATCTTCTCTGCCGGTCGACTTCATTCTTGATTCCTTCTACAGCACGCATCTTCTGCTGGACCTCCAGCAGGAATGTGGGGTTGTCCTGCAGCTGGGGTCTGCTGTCTCTGAGGAGTGATTCTATGTCTGTATGCTTCATTGCAGTATGGATTTAAGATGGTTGCGTCCTATGGACAGATAGTATTTCACTGTACCTTGCGGAATCTGAAGTATTGAGGATATTTCCTTTATGCTACGGTCCTCAAAATAATGAAGAACGATTGAAGCTTTTTCCTTTTCCGGCAAAGATTCCAAAGCCTGATAGAGTCTTTGATATTTGAATCGGGAATCTGTTTCTTCTGTTGCCGGAATTGACAAGGCCTGCTGCGAGTCGGAGGACACCGTATCCAACCTTGATTTCCGGTGGTAATCTACATAACAATTATATGCGATCCGGAAGAGCCATGTGCTGAACTTAGAAAGTCCCATGAATGAGCCGGAAGCGACATACGCACGAACCAAGGCATCCTGAGCGATATCATCGGCCAAGGAGTCATCACCGCCACACAGCGCAAGCAGAAATCGCCTTAGTGATTCCTGCTCAGTTCTGACAAGGTCTATGAAACGCTCAGATGTCATCCGACGTTACTTTTGCTCCATTTCTTTTGCCTCAGCGTCCATTTCCTTTGCCAGCATCTTCTTGCCGACCAGAAATACTATCAGCAGACCTATACCTATCGCGAAGAAGATACCTCCGAATACGCATGGAACGGTGAAAGAATCTGTCGACATAGGCAATTCTGGAGTCGTGCTTCTATTTACAAAACCTATGATAGTGAAGACAACACCCATCAAAGTGAAAATGCATCCACCTGCCAGACGCTTGAGAAGACGTTCTTTGATTGTTTTCGTCGTTTGCTGCTCCTTAAAGAAGTTTGCATCGATTGCAGCTCCCGCCTCAATAGCCTTGAGCATGATCTCTGTCTTCTTGTTTGTTTCATTCTGGCGCGCCCTTGTAACAAGCCATACAATCATCACCGGCAACACTACGCAGATACCGAGTGGAATTAAAATGTCAAAATCCATAACTGTAACAATATTTATGTTTAACTTGATTTCCCCGCTTTCGAGCGGTTTCATCAGTTAGACGGAACAACGCCACAAAAGGTTGGAAAAATTTAAACTTTGTCAATATCCTCTATGATGATCTTGCCATTTTTGCAGGACAGCCTGATCCGATTGGAGAACTCCCACCCCATATCCAAGGCTGTATAGACATACCAGTCGCCATCAGCTTTCACATCCACAATCACAGTCTTCTCATCCGATCCCGGCTTACTATCCTGCTGACCGCTTCGGAACAGCCAGGTTGCGTATGCCGGCTCATCCGAATCGTAGGGATATGCATCCTGGAGTTTCTTCAGCAGTTCCGGCGAGCAATGCTTCATAAGGAAGCCGTAATCCTCGTAAAGGTTTTCATTGTACATCTTGACAATGAATGCCTTGAACATCATCTCACGGGTAAATATGACAGGAAAAGTATATTTGATAGAACACGTATTGCCGACAATGTCAGCTGCAGGGGACCATTTAGAGGATGAAGAAGCAACTATCTTGAGAGCAACTGAATCCAACGCCGGATGTACGCCCCTGAGAACCTTCACATCCTCAATATTGCCGAACATATCGATTGTAAACTGAGTGGTAACACGCCCTGTTGCAGCACATTCCAATGCCGAATCTGGATATGTGAGTCGTTCATTGACCCATTCAGGGAAATGGTTCGGATCATCGTTTTCGAATTCCGCCTTTCCCGTGTCAAAGTGCAGGAATGCGCCAGTCACTGACTCCGAGTGCTTTACTATCTCAGCACTGTCATTTGCCCAGGTGTCATCGTTCCATTCGGGTCTTGACGAACGCAAGAATGAAACAGCTGCCTTGAATCTGACCGGATTGTCTGGATTTACGCTGTTACCATACCCTATTACCTTCACCGCATAGAGCTCGATCGGGAATGTATACAGTCCCTGTGGATCATCATAAAACAATTTCCTCTGATCTTCCGGCCAGGTCGAAATATATTCTTCCAAACTTCCATATATATCTCCTATGACCGCATCCAATGAATAACGGTACTGTTCCTTCTCCACATTCAGATATTTCAGATATCCCCTCTCCTTGTCCTTGATTCCGATGAATTTCGGAGCGCACTTTGCGTCATTTTCTGCAAAAGATATGATAAATGCATCCTGATCGCTCAAGTATGCAATGATTTCCTCGTCCACATCAGCAAGCTGTGCCGAATCAGCCAATGCATACCTGCCTGATGCCGGATCTGACAAGGCATCTTCTACGGCCGAGAGGTATGTTACCGGATTATATCTGATTATCGGTAAGCGTAGTTGTTCAGTTCCGGATTGTCCGGTACATGACAATACAGCAAAGGATAAGAGGGCTGATATCAATACTTTTCTCATATTAAACAACATTTGATCTCCACAAAATTAACAAAAATTCTGGCATTCGTTTTGGATAGCGCAGCGGGTGTGCAGAAGACATCTCTAAAAAACATTATATGAACAACAATCACAAGCTCACTGCCGAGAACGGCAGACTTATCGCTGACAATCAGAACATTCAGACAGCAGGAAGACCCGGACCGGTCACAATGCAAGATCCTTGGTTCATCGAAAAACTGGCACATTTTGACCGCGAGGTCATACCGGAAAGAAGAATGCACGCGAAGGGTGCGGGAGCATTCGGCAAGTTTACAGTAACCAACGACATAACAAAGTGGACACGCGCTTCGATTTTCGCTGAAATAGGAAAGACAACCGAATGCTTTGTCAGATTTTCGACTGTAGCGGGTGAAAGAGGCGCTGCAGATGCAGAAAGAGATATCCGTGGATTTGCAATGAAGTTCTACACAGACACCGGCAACTGGGATCTTGTCGGCAACAACACACCTGTGTTCTTCTTAAGGGACCCTCTGAAATTCCCGGATCTGAACCACGCCATCAAACGAGACCCTCGTACTGGCATGCGTAGTGCAGACAACAACTGGGATTTCTGGACACTTCTGCCGG
>CALCYB010000085.1 GCA_937906485.1 uncultured Rikenellaceae bacterium | reverse complement strand
GCTCCCCAGAAGTACAGGTTGCTCTTCTGACTTACAGAATCAACGACCTGAACGAACACCTGAAAGTTCACGCAAAAGACCACCACTCCAGAAGAGGTCTGCTGAAAATGGTAGGACAGAGAAGAAACATGCTGGCTTACCTGAAAGAAAAAGTATCTCCGGACTGGGTAGACAAGGTCACCGAAGCCAAAAACCTCATCCTCCGCGGTAAGGAAGTTTCTGAACAGATCAACATCCTCGGGGATGACGGTGTTCCGATCTCCTACCACGAAATCTATTGGAAATCCGAGCTGATCGACTTCATCATCCTGCAACAGGATGCCTTTGACAAGATCGACTCCCTCTGTCCGATGGAACGTCAAGAATTTATGCTCTCCAAAGTATTGGAACTCTGCCACGTGGAACGCAATTTCGAAGACTTCGAAGCTTGTTCAAAATTCTACAAGGAAATGATCAACACTTTGCGTCAGATGAACTACTCGGAATACAAGAGTGAAAACTTCAACAAATACCTGGAGCAACTTAATAAATTTATGACCTATGAGCAGTAAAGCATTTCAACGTACATACACCCAACTGGAAGCCATTACCAAAGCGACCGTTTCTTTGAAGGCACAAGGTGTTTCCAATGATGAATTGGCAACCGTTGACGGACGTCTGGCACAGGTGGTAAAAATGAAGGGGGATCTGGTGACCCTCCAGGTGTTCTCCGGTACAGAAGGTATTCCGACCGACGCCGAAGTGGTATTCTTCGGTGAAGCTCCGACCCTGAACGTGAGCGAAGACCTGGCCGGTCGTTTCTTCAACGCTTACGGTCAACCGATTGACGGTGGCCCGGCGGTAGAAGGTGAACGCCGTTTCATCGGTGGTCCTTCCGTAAACCCCTACAAACGTAAACAACCCTCCCAACTGATTCCTACCGGGATCGCCGGGATCGACTTGAACAATACCCTGGTATCCGGACAGAAAATTCCGTTTTTCGCAGACCCGGACCAACCTTACAACCAGGTGATGGCGATGGTGGCCCTCCGCGCTGATGTGGATAAGATCATCCTCGGCGGTATGGGTCTTTCCAACGACGACTACCTCTACTTCAAACAGATGTTCGAAAGTGCAGGTGCCTTGGACAAGATCATCAGTTTCGTGAACACCACCGAACAACCTCCGGTGGAACGTCTGTTGATTCCGGACATGGCCCTGACCGCAGCCGAATACTTTGCCGTGGACAAAAACGAAAAAGTACTGGTGCTGTTGACCGACATGACCTTGTATGCCGATGCGTTGTCCATCGTCAGCAACCGGATGGACCAGATTCCGTCCAAAGACTCCATGCCCGGTTCCCTGTACTCCGACTTGGCGAAGATCTACGAAAAAGCGGTACAACTTCCGGACGGCGGTTCCATCACCATCATCGCGGTTACGACACTTAATGACGGTGACATCACCCACGCTATTCCAGACAACACAGGATATATCACTGA
>CALCYB010000084.1 GCA_937906485.1 uncultured Rikenellaceae bacterium | reverse complement strand
GATGGGTGGCGGTTTTTCCATGGAGCAGTCCGGTATTTCGTCGTTGGCTCTGTTGTTGGGCTTCCTGTCTGCGTTTGTTTCCGGTTTCATCGCCTGCAACTGGATGATTCGGATCGTGCGTAATTCCAAACTGATCTATTTCTCGATTTACTGCCTCATCGTCGGCATCATTTCCATCATTACCTCTTTGGTATAGTCATGACCCGGCGCGAAAAACCCCTGACCTTTTTTGTCTCGGATGTCCACTTGGGCTCACGCGCAGGCGGGGCAACCGAGTTGGAGCGCCGTTTTCTGCACTTTTTGGATCATCTGCCGGAGCACACCCGGGCATTGTACCTGCTGGGAGATATCTTTGACTTCTGGTACGAGTACAAATACGTGATACCTGCAGGATATACCCGTGTGCTGGGCCGTCTGGCCGCGCTGGTGGACCGTGGGGTCAAGGTTTATTTTATGGCCGGCAACCACGATGTATGGGCTTACCGCTATTTCGAGCAGGAGTTGGGGCTGATCCCTCTGACGCAACCCGCACAAGTGGAGATTGATGGCAAACGTTTCTGCCTGGGGCATGGTGACGGTCTGGGACCTGTTCCGATGGATTACCGTTTTTTGAGGGGTGTTTTCCACTGTCGTTTTCTTCAGGTTCTCTTCAGCGCACTCCATCCTCGCTGGGCCTTTGGCCTGGGCTATGCGTGGTCGCGTCATTCCCGTCTGTCCAAAGCGGAAGCGGCAGAAAAATACGTTTTTCAAGGCGAGCAGGAACCCCTCTGGAAGTATGCGCAAGCCTATTCTCAGGAGCAGAGGGTGGATTATTTTGTTTTTGGGCACTACCATACGCCTTATCAGGCAACACTCCCCGGAGGAGCACAATTCTTTATCCTGGGAGACTGGATTCATGGTGCCGATTACCTGTGCTTCGATGGAGAACGCCTTACCTGGGGTCAGGGTTGATGATGACGTGTTTCAGGTAGCGGCGGTAGGACCAGTCAAAACAGCGGTAGGTGGTCCGCCCGTATTTTCTTTGCAGCCCCGTAAAGTAATCAAAACAAAATCCTTTGATTAGAAGTTCCTCCTTTCGGCAAATCTTCTTTCCGGCAGACCATAGGGATTGGAGGATGGCGCGGTTGTGCATCAGGATCCGGATGGTCTGGTAAGTTTCGCCCAGCTGGTGTCGCCTCTTTCGGTTGTGGTAACTGATGCGGCATGCGTCGGAGCAGAATTTCTTATCCGTACGTCCGTGCAGCGGACGATGGCATTCTGAGCAGATCGGTGTCATTGAGGTGGCCATGGTTGTTTTTCTCAAAGATCGTATGCCGCGTGTTGTTTACCAAGAGTTTTCGTACAAATCCACGGGCGTTTTTTTTCAAAAAGACGATGTTTTTATCAATTGTTCAGGATAAACGTTTATATCTGTTTAAGTTGTGGAAAACTCGAGGGAAGTTTTGTTGTTTTGTATCGAACAGATAAACACCTAAAAACAAGTTGAGGTATGGAACAATCAATGAACAGAATTGAACTTCGGGGACATGTTGGACAGGAACCCCGTATCGTGGAAACCGGTGGCAATACAGTCATCAATTTTACATTGGCCACGAATGAGATCATCAAGGACCGCAGCGGCAATGTCCGGGAAATCACTACCTGGCACAATGTGGTGGCATGGGCGGGAAAAGGAATGCCCTATTTTGAGGACATCCATAAAGGAAGCTGTGTGTATGTGGTCGGGAGGGTAAGGAACCAGAAATACACCAATCAGGAAGGGACGGAGCGTCATTACAACGAAGTGCTGGCCTCAAGAATGGTGCTGGAAAACAAGGATTCTGCATAAAATATGCTATCTTTGTCGGATAAAACAAACAGATATGACTAGGGAATTTTATTTATATAACAGCCTTTCCCGCAAAAAGGAGCAGTTTGTTCCGATCCATCCGGGAATGGTCGGTCTGTATGTCTGCGGTCCTACCGTTTATGGTGATGCGCATCTGGGACACGCACGGCCGGCAATTACATACGATGTGTTGACCCGTCTTTTCCGCCATCTGGGCTACAAGGTCCGTTATGTACGCAACATTACGGACGTGGGGCACCTGGAGAACGATGCCGACGAGGGGGAAGACAAAATAGCCAAGAAGGCCAAACTGGAACAGTTGGAGCCGATGGAAGTGGTACAGACCTATACTCTCCTGTTCCACGAGGCCATGCGCAAGCTCAACACCTGTCCTCCGAGCATTGAACCGCGGGCTTCCGGCCATATCATCGAGCAGATTGCCCTGGTTCAGCAATTGCTGGACAATGGATTTGCTTACGAAAGCAACGGTTCGGTCTATTTCGATGTGGATGCCTATAACCGCAGCTACCAATACGGATGTCTGTCCGGTCGGAATCTGGAAGACATCAAACAGAACACCCGGGATCTGGACGGGCAGTCCGACAAACGGAATTCCTACGATTTTGCTTTGTGGAAGAAGGCGGCTCCCGAACACATCATGCGTTGGCCTTCGCCTTGGAGTGACGGTTTTCCGGGATGGCACCTGGAATGTTCGGCCATGAGCGCGAAGTACCTGGGTGAGGAGTTTGATATCCACGGGGGAGGGATGGACCTGCTGTTCCCGCACCACGAGTGTGAGTTGGCGCAGAATACGGCTTCCCGAGGAAAAGGAGGGGTGAAGTATTGGATGCACAACAACATGATTACCATCAACGGGCAAAAAATGGCCAAGTCCAAGAACAACTTCATTTCCCTGGAACAGTTGTTTACAGGCAGTCATCCGATTCTGGAACAGGCTTATTCGCCGATGACGGTGCGTTTCTTCATCCTGCAGGCACATTATCGCAGTACGTTGGACTTCAGTAATGAGGCGTTACAAGCGGCCGAGAAGGGGCTGATCAAGCTCCTGCAAGCTGGTCGCGACCTGAAAGCCTTGACAGCCAAGGATGTGGTTGATCATGCCGAATTGGTAGAGTTACGGGAAAAAGTCTATGAAGCCTTGTGCGATGATTTGAATACTCCTATCGCGTTGTCTCATCTGTTTGAAGCTGTCCGTTGGGTCAATTTGGCCAAGGATGGACAGACCAAGTTGTCGGCAGAAGACTTGAAACTTTTGGACGGGATGTTGAATGGCGTACTGGGAGACGTGCTGGGTATTGCTGAAGAAGAAGGTGGCCAAAGCAACGAAGAGTTGCTGGATGGTCTGATTGAGATGGTGCTGGCAGAACGGAAAGAGGCCAAGGCCCGTAAAGATTTTGCCACCAGTGATGCGATCCGGGATCGGCTCAAGGAACTGGGCATCCAGATCAAGGATACCCGGGAAGGTACGGAATGGACCCTGATTAAATAACCTCCCAACTCAGGTCGGTTTGCCCGATAAAGAATCACCCGAAGAACCATGCTTCTTCGGGTGATTTACTTTTCGATGTGTCTGGGACCGCTTTACTCTTCGACTATTTTCCCATAGGAGATGTACAGGTAGCGGTAGGCTCCGACACCGACTTCATGCTCGCTTTTCAAATTCCCGTTGGCGTTCAGCACTTTCAGGGTAGAGTTCGTGGTGAAGTCCGTTTCTGAGGTATAGATGTTGCCGGTGAAAGGACTGACCCCCACACTGTAGAAATATGTTCCGGTCAGGAGCGTGCTGATGTTTTGGCTGGCAATCTGGAAGCGGTTGAGTTTTGCCGTTGAATTCCAGTTTTCATCGTACGAATTGACGTAGTAGTAGATAGCGGAGCCGGTTGCATCCGGGTGAATGAACCCTTCGTAGTCCATTTCCGTTTCGATGGTGTCCTGAAGGGTGTGGGCATAGGGATCAAAGGACAGGATGCCGAATTCGGGAGCTGAAACGTAGATCCGGTCATTGCTGCCAGGGGCAAAATGTTTGACAGGGCCGTAGGCTTCGGTGTCGATGGTTGTCATTACGGCTGCTCCTGCACCGTTGCCGCTGATCACGCTGATTCCATGGCGATGGGCCACGAATACAAAACCGTGTCTGCAGATGATGCCTTCTGCGTCACTGCCGATGTCCAGGACCTTGACCACTTCTCCGTTGGCCATGGAGACAATGAACAACTTGCTGTCTGTGTATTCATACATGCCGTCAGGCAGTTCTTCGTACTCTTCGCCGGAAACGGTGATGTAGAGGAAAGAACCGTCGTTGGTGATGTAACGGGGGGTTACGAAACCGGGGTAGTCTTCCAGCATGCCGTCTTCGTAGCATTCCAGGGTGGCGCCGTCCATGATCATGATTTTGCTGGGGTTGGAGCAGATCATGTACATGCCGCCGAGCGGATTCATGGTGCCGCCCATGATGGTGGCGCCGATGTCAAAACCGTTCTTTTTCTTGAAGGCACGGTTGACAACACTGTTTTTGGTCTCGCTATACAACGAGATGCTTCCGTTTTGTTCGGTATAGTTGCCTTGGTTCAGGACGATGAGCTGGTCATCGTTTTCGTACTTAGGCAGGTCGTTGTTTTCTTTCTCGCAGGAAACGAGGCTGAGTAGCAGGGTCAGGTTCAGGATGAAAAATAATTTTTTGTTCATCAGTGATTGGATTTAGTGTGTTATACATTGCGAAATTAGTACAAATGCCAGATAATACAAATTTTAAAACCGCAGCATCCAGGCAACGTGAAGGTTGATCCCGGGCATGGCGTAAAACTTGACATTCTGGTATTGGGTGTCCAGCAGGTTGTTGATGTGCAGGCTCAAGTCGCTGGGATGCCGGAAACAGACAAACTGGTAGCGCAAAGTGGCATTGAGCAGCAGGTATGGATTCAGGTGGTCAAACCGGTCCGTGGTGGTCCGGCTGCCGATAAAATGGGCATCCACTTGCAGCAGCCAGGCCTTCCAGCTGATTTCTCCGCTACCGTTGAGGGTGTGGTAGGGTTGGTAGGCCAGTTGACGGTTCAGGCTCGGATCATCG
>CALCYB010000083.1 GCA_937906485.1 uncultured Rikenellaceae bacterium | reverse complement strand
TGTTGGAACTGATTACAACAAAATTGTAAACGAGGTTTCACATCTCATTGATGATGAAGCAGCATATGACGAAATGAGCAAGGCGGTTAATCCTTATGGGGATGGGGAAGCATCTCAGCGTATATTAGTGCAATTTATGAATTAATAAAAGATGAAAGTAGCTCTCATTGTGCCAAATAATGTTTGGTTTTGTCCATATATCACTATCTATACCGAATTACTGCAAAGGTTAAATATTGAATATAATATCATATCTTGGAATAGAGATGGTCATGAGAATAATGATATTCAATATGAATATTGCATAAAATCTCGAAATAGAGTAAGTTTAACCATTGCATATTGGAAGTTTGCTAGGTTTGTTCGAAAGAAGTTACAAACCATATGCTATGATAAAGTGATAGTATTCACACCTCAGTCTGCTATTTTTCTTTCAAGATACCTAAAAAGACGGTATCCCCAAAAATATGTATTTGATTTTAGGGATTTGAGTATTGAACAAAAGAAGTTATTTAAGAGACCATTTAAGAGAGTATTGCGGTATAGTTACATAAATGTTATTTCATCTACAGGTTTTCTAAAATACCTTCCTACTGGATTTAAATATATATTGTCGCACAATTTTAATATTAATGATGCGAAGAATGCTGTAGAATCTCGTGAAAAAGTAATCGTTAAGAGGAAACCTATCGAGGTTTTGACTATAGGTGGAATAAGAGACTACGAATCTAATGCGGAAGTAATTAATGAGCTTGTGAACCGAGATGATATTGTGGTAAAGTTTGTGGGAAAAGGCCCTTCAGCATCAGATTTAATGGAGTTATCTACTAACCTATTGGCTAAAAATATATACTTTGAAGGATATTATCCTAAGGAAAAAGAGAAAGAGTACATATTGGATTCTACTTTTCTAAATATATATTATCCAAGGAAACCATCCCATGATTCAGCCTTATCAAATCGTTTTTATAACTCCCTCATATATAAAAGGCCCATGATCACAACGAAAGATACAACCCAGGGTAATTATACTTCTAAATACAACATCGGGATTGCTATTAATAATTGTGATAATCTAGCTCAGGAGTTGATGAGATACTTAGATAAATTTGATCCCATATCATACGAAAAATCATGTAATAGTTTGTTGAAACAATTCATAGATGATTATCATATTTGGGAAGATAGTATTTATTCTTTTATATCAAAATAAGTTTAGAATTTGAATGAATCTCCTATTCCTCACTATGTCTTCGGGCATGGCTAACATCCAGCAATCAGGTATCTATACAGATTTAATGCGTAAATTCCGAGATGAGGGGCATAACGTCTATGTTATTTATCCGCATCAAAGGAGAGAAGGGATACCAACCAGACTGATAGAAAATAATCGAATGCATCTGCTTGGAGTAAAGACAATGAATCTCACTAAAACCAATGTTATAGAAAAAGGATTAGGTCAGGTATTATTGGAATCCCAGTATATGCATGCGTTAAAAAAGAACTTTGGGCATGTAAAATTTGATTTGATTTTATATTCAACGCCTCCAATTACCTTTAATAAGGTGATTAAGTATGTTAAAAGGCATAATCCGGATGTAGTCTCCTATCTTCTTTTAAAAGATATTTTTCCGCAGAATGCTGTTGATATTGGCATGCTATCTAAGTCTGGAATAAAGGGATTCCTGTATAGATCATTTCGAAAGAAAGAGAAAACCTTATATCGCATATCTGACTACATTGGTTGTATGAGTCCTGCCAATGTGAGATATGTTCTAGAACATAATCCCGAGATTGATTCTCGGATTGTTGAAGTGGCACCGAACTCTTATGATGTAGTGGGTAGGTGTGCCACTACATTAAGTAGAGAAGAGGTACGTAGAAAATATAATCTGCCCATAGATAAACCCGTATTTATCTATGGTGGAAACATGGGACGTCCACAAGGGATATCTTTTCTCATCGAATGCATGAAAGCTGTTCAAGATCGCAATGATTGTTATTTTGTTATTGTGGGGAGTGGTACAGAATATTCTAAGTTTGAATCTTGGGTGACAACTGCCTCTCCAAAGGCAGTATCGTTATTTAAACACATTCCTAAAGAAGATTATGATTGCTTGGCCAATGCGTGCGATATTGGTCTTATTTTTTTGGATTATCGTTTTACCATTCCGAATTATCCGTCAAGATTACTTCCATATCTTATGAGTAGAAAACCGATTATTGCAGTTACAGACCCGAATTGCGACACCGGATCAATTGCAGAAGAGAATGGATATGGATATTGGTGTCCGAGTAATTCCATTGATGACTTTGTTCGTGTTGTGGAAAAAATGTTGGTTTCGGACTTTAAACAGATGGGAGAGAACGGATATCAGTTTTATTTGAATAATTATACTGTTCAGCACACATATGACACAATCGTACGGCATTGTAAGTTATAATATATCATCATTTTCTCCGCTCGCTATTTCCTAGTCCTGATTATTTGTCATTTCAAACAAAGCCCAAATCAGCAGATGATTTTGTTTGTAGGTTTCGGAATTAATTATAGACACGGGTGTGTTTATTGGGGATGATGTGCTGAATCATTGGATGGATTGCGTCATTCAATAGAGGGGGATACGACATGGAGCAGGTACTGAGATAGTCCGGACAGTTAATGAACTTTTAAAAATGAATATCTTGAATAGAAGAAATAATAAGTATTAAGTCATGTACAAAAAATTCTTTAAACGATTGCTTGATTTTACAATTGTCTTTGTCGTTCTGCTTATTATCTGGCCAATTCTGTTGATAATCACAATCTGGCTTCATTTCGCTAATAAAGGGGCAGGAGCGTTTTTTACACAGGAAAGAATAGGTTTAAATGAAAGGCCTTTTCGAATAATTAAGTTTAAGTCCATGACAGATGAGAGGGATAGTTGCGGTGAATTGTTGCCAGATGCAATGCGATTGACTGCCGTTGGAAGATTTATTAGATCAACATCGATTGATGAGTTGCCTCAGTTGATAAATGTGCTAAAAGGTGATATGTCTTTAATCGGTCCTAGACCACTACCTAAGACTTATTTAGTATACTATACAGAAGAAGAACGTTTACGTCACACAGTAAGACCAGGAATCTCTGGTTGGGCACAAGTGAATGGTCGTAAGTCCATTAATTGGGGGCAGAAACTTCAACTAGATGTAGAATATGTTAAAAATCTCTCCATTTTAATAGACCTAAGAATTCTTTTCTTAACATTTTACAAAGTGATTAAGAAAGAAAGCGTTGGCGTGGAAACAAGTGGTGTAATAAGTCTTTATGACTTTAGGGAAGACGAGTGGAGGAAAGCTGGTAGATTTGATTTAATTGAGACCACAAAAAATAAATCAGGTAGATTATAATGTTATCCTTGTGACGAATAATTAATATTATAATGCAAGAAATTGGTAGTGAATTTTGGTTGACCGACGAGGCTGATCATTTACGAATAAATACTAAAGTTCCAAATGGATATTTTCTTTCAGGAAGAACAGTAATTGATGCTATACTGCAACAGGTTATGGAGAATACTGATGTGAAAAATGCATATTTACCGGCCTATTGCTGTGAGTCAATGGTACTTCCATTTTTGACTAGAGGAATAGCTGTTGATTTTTATGATGTAGTTCATGACGGCAAGTCATTAAACTTCCTAATAGATTCAAATCATTCAGTAAGCATATTGTATATTTCTAATTACTTTGGCTATCAATCACTAATTGATGAAAATCTTTTGTCTTGTTTTCGTCAAAAGGGATCCATTATTATCTATGATAAAACCCATTCATTGTTTTTGGATAATGAAAAAGTTGAAGAATACTCAGATTACTCTTTCGCTAGTATTAGGAAATGGTGTAATGTTGTAGGAGGGGCGTATATTTTTAAAAGTCCCCATCCAATAAATATAGAATTAAAGGATTGTCCATATGTTTCACTCAAATTAAAAGCGATGAAATATAAAGGAAAATATATAAATGGCGATACATCAATATCCAAAGATGACTTTTTGAATCTTTTTAAAGAGTTCAATGAATTTTTAAAGCGAGATTATCATATGTATAAAATGGATATCACATCATATTCATTGTGGGAGAATATCGACAAAGAATCAATAAAATCAAAGCGTAGGGATAATGCATATTTTATTCATGAAGCATTGAAAAATGATGATAGGTTCCACTATATGTTTGATTTGAATGAAGAAGATATCCCATTATTTGTGCCCATATTATTTAAATCAAAAGAAGAACGAGATAGAGTGAGGGACGTTCTGATAAATCAGCAGATATATTGCCCGATACATTGGCCTAAATGTTCCTATGTTAAGCAAGATATGACTGCTAACGGCTTGTTTGAAAAAGAATTATCCATTGTGTGTGATCAAAGATATGATAAGTCTGATATGCAAAGATTAATAGGCATTATTAAAAATAGCAGATAAGTTATGAAAACAATTTTGGTAACAGGTATTGGAGGCCTAACTCCTCGATCAATAACGACGATTATTAGGAAAAATCATCCTGATTATAAGATTATCGGTATTGATATAAACAAGAAAGCAATCGGTTTCTTCATGGACAATCTACTGGATGATTATTATATTTGTCCTAGATGTAATGATGAAGCTTATTTTCCTTGGATAGAAAAATTAGTGGAGGAACAAAATATTGATTATGCATTTGTTCAGCCTGAAAGTGAGATTGTTGCATGGGGCGACTACTACGACAAATATGGTAAGTATCCCTGTCCTGTTTTTATGGGCTCAAAGAAGCTCTCTATTTCATTGAAGGATAAAGCTATAATGGCTGAATTACTAAGAGGGACAGAATTTATACCAAAAACTATTAAGGTGACACAAGAAAATCCACGTTACAATGATGTTGAGAGAGAAATCGGATTTCCGTGCTGGATTCGGGCCACAAATGGTACAGGAGGATTAGGTTCACTAAAGTTGGAGGATATAAGTAGTTATCGATCGTGGCTATTTATTAACAGTCAAATTTCCGAGTTTACAGTTAGTGAATTTTTGACGGGTAGACATTTGGCAAATGAAATGCTCTATTATAATGGTGAATATGTGAAGGGAGCTGCTTTGGAATGTGCGGAATATGTAATGGCCAATACTTCGCCCTCTAAAGTGACAGGTAATACAGCCTTTGCACGTTTCTTAAATGAGAAACGTATCAATGAGTTCTGTGATAGGTGTATCAAATATTTAGAATCAAAATTAGAAGTTCCAGCTCACGGCATATTGTCGTTTGATTTGAAAGAAGATAATGGTGGGAATTTGAAGGTTACTGAAGTGAATATCCGTCATATGGCCTATGCTGGTGTTATGGCGAGAGTCGGTTTTGATTTAATTGAAGATACTATTCGCATTATGGAGGATGGTAATGCGGACAACGTGGTCAGAGACCAATATTATCAATATGATAAACCGTATGTTTTCTTACGGGATGTTGATGTGGAACCAATTATTTTAGATGGTGAGGATGTTTTCGAAAAAGTCAAGCGATAAATACATAGGGGGAAAACAGAAATGAAAAAAATATTAATTATTGGATCCTCAAATGCGGAGGTAGATGTAATTAAGATCGCTCAATCAATGGGTTACTATGTGATAACTACAGATTATTATACCGATAAAAATATTACTCCAGCTAAATTGGTTGCAAATGAAGCATGGAATATCAGTTGGGTTGATTATGATGTCTTAGAGCAGAAGTGTCGAGAAGTTGGTATAGATGGAATAATGGCGGGTTTTAGCGAGTTTAGGGTTGAGAGTATGATAGAAATGTGTAAGAGACTTAATTTGCCGTGCTATATTAATAGCGAACAGTTGGAGATAACAAGGGACAAAAATAAGTTCAAGAAACTATGTAAGCAATTTGGTGTGCCCATAGTTAACGAATATAATCCTAATTCTGCGGATATAAAGTTCCCAGTTATTATCAAGCCAACAGATAGGGGTGGAAGTATCGGTATTAATGTAGCATATAATGAAGTTGAGTACAAAGAATTTCTCGCATATGCATATTCGATGTCTCCATCAAAAAATGTCGTTGTGGAGGATTTTATCGGAGATGGTGTTAAGTTCGACTGCTCGTATTATATTTCAGAGACAGATGCTATACTAATTGAAACTTGCGATACAACCATGTTGACAAAGCAAAAGGGTTATGAAACAATGCAGAAAGCCTGGACATTTCCATCTAAATATGAAACGGAGTATATAGATCAAGTACACGAGAATGTTAGAACGATGCTGATGAGTTTGGGAATGAAATGTGGGGTAGCAAATATTTCATTTTTCTACCGGAATGGTAGGTTCTATGTGTTTGAAACAGGATTTCGATTAGGCGGCGGTCACTCTTTTGATTATCAAAGAGCTAGCGAGGGCATTGATTACTTATCATGCATGATTAAGTATGCTGTCGGTGATGACTATAAGGTGAATACAGAAATCACCAATGATAGAGGATATGCTGTAACATATAATATCTACTTTAGAAGTAATGAAGGAGATGTTGTTAATCGTGTTATTGGCGAAGAGTTGGTGAAAAACATTAAAGAAGTTGTAACATATGTTCCGAATCTGTATCCTGGGTATGTTGTTGGAAATAAACCTAATAAAATTGCAATGTGTACCTTCTATGCTGAAGATTTAGCATCTATTATTGATGATGTTAATATGGTAAACGAAACATTGAAGGTAGAAACTAATGTTGAGACGTGTTCTGTATTTTGCAAATTAACGTCACAAGAAATTATAGATTCATTGTCAAAATAATTGTAACTATGAAAATTGGATTAATTAGAGAAACAAAGACTCCTATTGATAATAGAGTCGCATTAACCCCTTCACAGGCAAGGATGTTAATGGATAGTTATATGGGGGTAGAAATCGTTGTTGAATCAAGTGATGTTCGTGCATATTCAGACGATGAGTATCGGGCATTCGGAATACAAGTAGTTAAAGATTTAAATGACTGCGATATTTTATTTGGTATTAAAGAAGCGGCCATTGAATCAATCTTACCACAAAAGCATTATTTCTTCTTTGGTCATATAGCTAAAATGCAAGAATACAATCGGCCACTTATAAAAGCTATGATTGAAAAAAGAATAACATTTTCAGACTATGAATATCTCGTAGATCAGGGAGGTAAGCGGGTTTGTGCATTCGGATGGTGGGCAGGTGTAGTAGGAGTGTATTATACACTCCGTGGTTATGGTTTGAAATATAAGCTATATGAGTTACCACAACCGGACCTTAGATTCACTATTAAGCAACTCCTGGATTCCTTAAATAAAATAGAGCTCCCTAGGGTTAAACTCTTGGTGACAGGTGCGGGACGCGTTTCGCAAGGTGCACAATTTGTCCTGAACCAAATTGGTGCAAATAAAATAGATGAGCAGGAGTATCTATCAGTAGAAACTGTTAATGAGCTTACTTATTGTGTGGCAGATGTTGATCGTTTGGTTAAACATAAGGATCGGAAGAAGTTTACATGGTCTGATTTTTCAGCAAATGTTCATGACTATGAAAGTGACTTCTTTAAGTTTGCTAAAGTTACTGATGTGTTGATTTGTGCACACTTTTGGGCTCCAGACGCCCCTGTATACTTAGATGTTGATGATTTGCGCAGAGAGGATTTACGTATCCGTATGATTGGTGATGTTACGTGTGATATTATGGGTAGTATCAAGTCCACTGTTCGATCCTCTACTCATGCTAATCCGTATTTCGACTATAATCCTATAACAGGGCGAGAAGAGGGCGCTTTCACTTCAGATAATAATATAAGTGTAATGGCAGTAGATACTTGCCCGAATGCCTTGGCGTTGGATTCAAGCGAGTATTTTGGTGATATGCTTATTGAGCATGTTTTTAAACCCATGCTTACGGACTTTTCTGCTAAAAATTCTGTAATTGAAGGTGCGACTATTATTCGTGATGGTATGTTGACTGATCCCTACGCTTACTTGGGAGATTTTGCCAAATAAATGACTTGCAACTAATGGCTGATATTAGAATAATTAATATTACACACGATGAATTCGTTAACAAAAATTATCTAAGATATAAAGATAAGTATAGTTTGAATTCATTTATAAATGAAGATTTACGAGCAACAATTCTACAATGTCCAACTAAATGTGACAACCATAAAACAACGTTACTATTAACTTTGGATGGAGATATTGTTGTAGCAAGAATGCTATTATTTGGCACAAAAATCAAAGTGGATAATTCTTTCGTTATTTCCCAGTCAATGGGTAGTATAGAGGTTTGTAAAGAGTATAGGGGTAGAGGAATTGGCTCACGTATGAGAGATTATTGCTTGTATAATGATGAATATCCTTTTTATCTATTCTCATTATTATCACCCTCATTTCTGTCAATAATGAGAAAAAAAGAAAAGAGTTGTACCATATTTGATTTTCCTGAATATGTCAAAGTAATTAATTCTGAAGCAGCCTTTGCATGTCGTGGTTTTGTTGGGCTTCCATTAAATGTGTTGAAAACTTTGACGAATGCCCTAATTAAGACACTTGATGTTCCAAATAAAATAAGATTAAAATACTTAAAGAGATATTATACCATCAATCAATTGCATGATGTTCCAGAATGGGCTGGAAAGATGTGTCTGAATGATGGTCACAAATATGCTGAATATCATGATACAAAATGGTTGCAGTGGTGTTTAGACCATAATTTGTCAGGTCATAGGGAGGATATCCAAAAATTTTATGCTATATACGATAGAGGTAATAGGCCTATTGGGTTCTTTCTGACTAAGGAGCGTAGACGGCTTGATATAACTAACTGCAGAATGATAAATGGAACAGTGTGTGAGTGGGCTACAATTGATGACAATCTCAGTGAGGCAGATATAAATCTATTGTCTTTAGAGACCTTCTCAAAAGATTGTTATCGTGTCTTAACCGTAACCAATAACAAAAGGACAGAAAAAAAACTACGCCACTATGGGTTTATTAAACACGGATATATGCAAATGGGCTTCAGAGATAAATCCTCAGAGTTTTCAGATATAAACGATATAAATCTGTGGAGAATAAGGTTCGGATGTTGTAACTCTATATTGTACTAATAGTATTGTTATCATGCAAAAACGTATTTATTTATGTCTTGCTCACATGTCGGGAAGCGAGCAGCGTTTCATACAAGAGGCTTTTGATACAAATTGGGTAGTGCCTCTTGGACCGAATGTGAATGGATTTGAGTCCGATTTGGAAACCTATGTCAATAGTCCAGCAGTAGCGGGAGCTCCTGCGACAGGAGATGCCAAGGTGGTTGCCCTTTCTGCTGGAACAGCGGCCGTTCATTTAGCCTTAGTTGCTTGTGGTGTAGGCCCTGGTGATGAGGTATTGGTACAATCATTCACATTCTGTGCTTCATCCCATCCGATTACCTATTTGGGTGCAACTCCGGTGTTCATTGATTCTGAACGGGATACTTGGAATATGGATCCCGCACTATTGGAGGAGGCGATTGTGGATCGGATGGCGAAGACCGGAAAGAAACCGAAGGCAATTGTCCCGGTATATCTTTACGGAATGCCAGCCAAGTTGGATGAAATTCTTTCTATTGCAGCCAAATATGAAATTCCCGTAATTGAAGATGCTGCCGAAGCGTTCGGAAGTCGGTATAAAGGCCGGATGTGCGGAACTTTTGGCAAATATGGGGTGCTTTCGTTTAATGGAAACAAGATGATTACGACTTCCGGAGGAGGTGCTTTGATTTGTCCCGATGCGACTGCCAAGCAGGAAATCATGTTTTATGCTACTCAAGCACGTGAGGCATATCCGTACTATCAGCATGACAAGATTGGTTACAATTATCGGATGTCCAACATCTGCGCAGGAATTGGACGAGGACAAATGACGGTTGTGGCAGAACATGTGGCACATCACAAGCATACCACTGACCTGTATCGCGAGTTGTTGAAAGAGATTCCAGGAATTGTTTTGCATGAGAATCCCTCTTCTGACTATGATAGCAATTATTGGTTGAATACTGTGACGTTGGATCCTGATTTAAGAGTAAAGGGACAAGAATCTGCGTATAGTTCAGCTGTTCAAGGTGCAGTAGGCGGTGCTGCAGGCGTACTGCATGGCGGAGGTAGTATGCATACAGATTGTGAGCCGAATGCCAATGTTGAGGCAATGCGGGTTGCCTTGGATGCTTGTGGCATAGAGGTGCGTCCATTGTGGAAACCGATGCACAAGCAGCCTGTATATGCAAAATGTCCCGCTTATGTGAATGGTGTATCTGAAGATCTCTTTGAGGTTGGCTTGTGTCTGCCGTCTGGCCCTTGTGTATCTGATGAAGACATTCATTACATTGTAGATTGTATAAAACAAGCGATAATCGCATAATCTTGTTTATCGTGACCATCAAGATCGACCATCAACTTCTTGATAACCTCTCTTCTCAGGCGAAGGAGTCGCCTCGTTTGCGGATGAATCTGGATCTGAGGAATTCGGATGCGGATACCTCTCAGCGGATGTTGAATGCCATTGAGCCGGGGTCGGTGATTCCGATTCATCGCCATCAGAAGACTTCAGAAACGGTCGTGGTGCTTCGTGGCCGAGTCATAGAGGAATTTTATGATGAACTAGAGCGTATTTGCTCTGCGACGTATGAACTAGCAGCGGGAGGTCCTGTCTTTGCGCTGAATATTCCCGCAGGTCAGTGGCACACGTTGAGAGCTCTTGAGAGCGGGACTGTGATCCTTGAGATGAAGGATGGTCCATATATTCCGATTCAGGAGTGTGATATTCTGAAGTGAGATTTCGGGTCAGTACGGTTAAGGTACTGGCCCGAATTTCTTTTTTTATTAGATTTGCACAGCATTATATTTTTTAGAAGACTTTATCATGGGAAGAGTATTTTTGTCGCATAGCAGCAAGCAGAAAGGATACGTGGAGATGGTTGCCCGGATATTGGGCAAGCAGCGTGTCGTGTACGATGCATGGACTTTTGAGGAAGGATGCCGGACGTTGGATGAGATTTATCAAGGACTGGACAATACCAGTATTTTTGTTTTCTTCATTTCGGAAGAATCATTGGGCAGTACCTGGGTGGAGAAAGAAATATTGAAGGCTGAAGAGTATATTGCCAATGGGAAGATCAAATGTTTTTTCCCGGTAATCATTGATAAACAGATCAGACATACTGACGGTCGCATACCGGAGTGGATGAGAAAAGAGTATAACCTGCGTTATATCTCCAAACCGACTAAGGTGGCAGCTCTGATTCGTCAGCGCCAACGTCTTGCTGCGTGGAATCTGTTTCCAAAGAAAAAGGAGTTGGACCGATTGTTTGTGGGGAGGACTGAGCAGTTGAAGGAATTTGAGTCAAGAATCTATGATATTGAATTGGGCCTGCCCGGTTGCATCATTGTCAGTGGTTTGAACTCCATTGGTAGGCGCAAGTTCTTACGCCATGCTTTGACTAACTCCTCAACCATCAAGCCGGAATATTTCCCGTTGTCCATTACTTTGGATCAAATGTGTTCTATTGAGGATTTTATCATTCGGATCTATGGATTGGGCTATTCGTCGATGTCAAGTGACAGGATGTCTTCGTTGTTGGCAAAAACGCTTCCCGAGAAGATTGCCTTGGCTACGGAATTAATTCAGGAGTTGGAAGATGTCGGGGAGATTTTGTTTGTTGAAGATAACCATGCAATTGTTTCCAAAACTGGAAGTCTGCCAGGATGGTTTCTTCGGATTATTGAAAATCTCTCCAGAAGGGGGTGTATCTTACTATGTGTAATCAGTTTGTCAAAAGTGAAGACCAGGTACATGAGTCAACAGAAATCATTGTTCTGTATCAATATTCCGGAACTTGAACGTACCGAACGGATAGGGTTATATACAACGCTTTTGAAAATCAATGGATTATCCATGTCTAAGGAAGATTTGGGTATGATCACAAATGTGTTGAACGGCTATCCCGAACAGGTTCATTATGCAGTTCAGTTACTAAATCATGAAGGCCTTCAATACGTAAGGAATCACTTGCATGAAATTGTTGAGTATAATGCAGAGAAAGTTTCTCATCTTGTGAGAAAGTATGATGGTAATGTATTGGCAATCAATCTACTTGTGATTCTTTCGGAATATGAGTTCATCAGTTTTCTAATGTTGGAGAAGATTTTAGGGGAAGATTTTGATGCAGCGATGGATATTGTGGAGGACCTGTCTTCATCTATGATGATTGAATGGATAGGGACCAACAAGGATAACCTTCGGTTGAGTGATGTGATTCGGGATCATATCCAACGTTCGACCTATAAATTGAAGGACACTTACCGTAATAATCTAATTCAATACGTCAACCAGCAGAGTAAAGATTATGCACAGGATATGGAGCGAGACACTTCTGATTATGTGATTTCATTAAAAGAGTCACTTAAGCAAGGTAGGGGAGTTCCGGAAGAGTTCCTGATTCCGTCGCATTTTGTGAATGCTATGCGAGAATTGTACAATTATCAGCGTCAGTATGATGATGTGATTGCTTTGGCAGACCGTGTCTTGAAGAATGTCTCGTACATGGATGAGCGTATCATTCGGGAAATTCGCTACTGGTTGTGTCTGTCATTGGCCAGAAAAGGGGATGACCGTTTTTTGATGGAAGTGGATTACATCAATGGGGCGGAGAAAGATTTTCTACGAGGCTTTTATCATCGCTTGCGTGGGCAGATGGAGGATGCGGAACGTTGTTTGAACCGGGCATTGGAGCAGTTTCCGGAACACATTCGGGCTAAAAGAGAACTGATTCAAGTCTATTTGAACAAAGAAGCGTATGAGGCAGCCCATGATTTGGCCGAAGAGTTTTATCAAGCAGACCGGAATAATCCCTATGCGATCCAGAGCTATTTCCGGTGCGTGTTGAAGCTGGAAGGAAAAGCAGCCGCTGACCGGCTGAAACGATTGCTGGAAGACTTGAAAGGAAACCTCAATCCCAAAGCCGACGAGATGTACCGGACTGCGATGATCGATTATTACTACTATGTAGAGGATGAGCCTGAGAAGGCACTCCGTATGGCGGATGAGACCCTGCAGAAGTATCCCCGTAAGATCTATCCTTATCTGGCAAAACTCGAGGTGCTGAACCATATGGAACAATACCCTGAAATAGAGGATTTTGTTACCAAAATTGATCAACAGTTTGATCAGAATTCAGATATACGTCGCAAAATGCAGTATCTGTTGGCAAAATGCCGTCTGCTGGTGCACGCCGGTCAAGTCTGGGAAGCTCGGCGGTTGGTGGAAAACGAAGTGAAGAAACGCTTTACCTCCAGTGTGGTAAGTCAGTTCCAGGATTTTGTGCGCCGTGGTCTTGATGGATGAAAAGAATAAGATTATTACAGTTGTTCAAAATTATTGGATATGAAGATAGGCAGGTGGAAACTCAGCATATCACTGAGGCTTTGAGGAAAGTCCTCCCTCGTTAATAAGGCAGCGGGATGCTTTCTGATTCTTTGGCGAAATATCAATGATTTAATTTTGCAGCTGAATTTTTTTTATGTAAATTGCGGAAGGTTTGGATGCTATATGTGTGCTTTATTTTCAAATCAGAACCTTTTGTCTTTCAAGAAAGATCTGGAAGCTCATAAACAGATGATTCTGTTTGTGGGAGCCGGTATCAATTGTAGCCCAGGTGTTCACTTGTTGTGGGATGATATATTGAATTATTTGATGGATCGGGTAATCCATCAGATGGGCATGAAGCACAATGCGGATGCAAAAACCGTGTGGTCGGTCAATGCCATTTTTAAAGGACGCCCCAGTGGTTTCAAAACGGTAGAAGAGTTAGAAAGTTGGTTCCATATTTATAAATCCTCACATTCTGCAATATCCTATACAAGCAAGGCATTTATAATAAAGTCTGTATTGGGGGATAAGTACATACCTACGTTACAGTATTATATCTATAAGGAATGTAACCAATTTCTGTTAAAGGAAGAATTTGAAAAGCACTATACCCTTTCAAATTTAAAAAGGCAGTCCACAACGGAAGGTTTGCCGTTTTATACCTTGTATCAGTTGGCCCGAATGGTCATACTTTGTCCACAGATTAAGGCAATCGTGACCTATAATTATGATAATTTTTTGACCAGGGCCATATCTATTCTTTGGAGGGACCGTAGTCATTATTTTACACAAGAGGAGTTGGCCAGTATAGAACGTTGTCGGAGTGAACTGCACATTTCTGATATTTTTGGGAATTCGTATGATGATTCTAAGACCGATGAGAACCTATTTGTCTATCATGTGCATGGTTATATTCCATCTCCTGTAGAAGTGGCCAGATTGTCAGAAAGTCGGATTGTGTTATCGATGGATGAATTCAATGAGTTGTCTACACAATTCTACTCCTGGCAGATCGCTACACAGATTCATTTTCTGAATCATTATACCTGTATATTTGCAGGTTCTTCAGTCAGTGATGAAACGACGCAACGGATGTTGCATTATGTCCGATTGTCCGGCAACAAGGACCGCTTGTATTACTTGAAAGCCGACACGGCGTACAAAGAACAATCGTATATAAAAGATTGGAAGTTGGTCAACGAGATAAAAATGGATTACTACCAGTCGTTGGGGTTAACCCCGATCGTGTCCGATGAGGGGTACGGGGCATTGTACAGAGATCTTGTGGATTTGTGCAGCCGTATTCAAGTGGAGAAGTGCAGATTTTGAAATTTTAATAATCGCATCAGATATGAGTGTCATTCAAAAGCTATCAACAGGCATCTTTGGTTTGGATGAGTTATTTTATGGCGGTTTCCAAGTGACAAAAGATGTTTTGACAAAGACCGTCAACCAGGGTATGATTATCGCGGTATATGGGACGCAGGGCTGCAACAAAACCTTGATGTCACTGCAGTTGATGCAGGGGTTGACAAAATCCATTGTTACGCTTAACCAGCGCGAAGATCGCACTCAGATTGGTAAACCACAATTCTATTCTATTGACAAGAACAGAAGCGAACTGACGGATCTGTATTTGGATTTCCTGATTGAAAAACAGTTGGATCTGATGACAAAAGAACGGATAGAGCAACCGGATAAATGGATAAATCATTCCTTGTCAGATTGTTTGTTCGATACATCCCGACTGATGTGTGAAGAATCAGTATCAAAGGAATATCGGGTAATGATACCGGCGGATCTTGCTGCAAGATTGGACAAATACATTTGTGAGGATCTGGTTTATTACAATCCTCGGACAAAATCATTGCACTTCAGACGTATGAGGGAGGGGGCAGACCAATTCAACATCTTGTACAAGCGAAGAAGCAGTGATATCAATGCCTACAATCTGAAGGGGGGATTTGAGGATGAATTCGTTAAGGCTGATTTTGTAGAAATGCCAAATGGAGATCAAGAAAGCACTCATCATTATTATTCAGCACCATCGGTTCAGCGTTTGACGGATTATATTTGCTCCCTTGATCCTACCTTGGATCCAAGAACAGATCTTCCGGATCAAAAGATTCCATGTATTGTGATTGATGGTTTCTCTCACATTGCATCACCCGAATTGGAGACATTGCCCTATGATTATATGTTGTCGGTATTACGTCGGACAACTCCTGTTTCAATATTGGTATTTGATGAGCGTTATGATGATACAAAGATTGGAGCAGACGTGATTATTCGTATGCAGAGCCGAACCTCTGAAATAGAGAACTACATGATGTATGAAATGCAGATTACGAAAAGTGTTTTTCAGGAGGCAACAATCGGTTGGCATCTGTATAAGAAGCGGAGCTCGATTCTGGAAGTTTATCCGAGTCTGCATCGTATCCTTCGCAAGCGCAGGTACAGTTCCAGTGAACTATTGACTTCTCATCGGCCCATGTTCAATGAATCCTATATGGAATACATTCATCGAAAGGTCAATGCAGGCGAAGAATACAGCGGAGAAGATTATCTGCCTCAACAGCAGTCATACCCGCTGGATAAGTTAAGATCCATGTATATGGAACGCTATGGGGTGGAAGAAAAAAAAGACCAGCATGATCAAGAAATATTGACAAAAATCTTATTTGGGAAAGGCAGAAATACGGATCATCATCCGGATTCTACAGCGATTGTCGGGAATCCCAATAGTTATAAACGCATGTTTACATTGGCCAAAGCCTTCCATCTGGCTAAAAAAGGAGAACATACATTGATTCTGTTGTTGGATAAGGATCGGGATAACATGATGCGCCAGATGTTTTGCCCGGCTATTGCCATACAAAAGGCGGGATGTCCACCCTGCTTGTCCAAGTCCAATCAATTGGAGATCCGGTCATGTTCATCTTGTTCCTTGAGCTGTCAACTCAAAGCGTGTATAAAGTGTTACCACTATATCCATTTTCTGGATATACGGATGGGGTGCATCACTCCGGAGGAGTTGCTGATGAAGATTAATGAACAATTGGCTGTGGCATTTGCCGACGGAAAGAAGATGAAACATCTGATTGTTGATGATCTTCAGGTGATTGATTACAGCTTTCCGTTTCTAAAAGAATCTCCGCTATTCTTGACGGCGCTCTATACATTTTGTGCAGATCGGGATATTGAACTGACATTGATGTGTGACAAGAAAGCTTCTTGTGTGCGGGAAGTATGTAAACTCTCCGATAACGTGATTTGCATTAATCGGGACAAAGCGGATGAAATAGACGTGTATGTGGAGCAATATGAACAGAATCCTGTTCCGAGCGAGGTGTTGAAATATAGCATTCAGGACCCGCTCAAGATGTTTTGTCCATTATCCGATGATGACGGAGCGCCTGGACAGGGGAAGTGTTGTGGCATTGCCTTTCGTCAAGATGGATTCAAGGGTAGGGTAGAACGAATCGGTTCAATGAAAGATTATTGGCGCCAGAAGGTTAATCTTGTGGCAAGCAATGCAGATGTTAAACTTTAATTATCTGCATGAATTTACTACTTTTGTCTTACAAGCCTTGGGGTAGTGAATCACGCTGCAAATCTAAGGTTTGTAAGGACATTTAATGGGATTGAATGATGAATAACGATACGACTGCGACAATGCGTCCGTTTGTTGTTAAGGATATGGTCGGTATGATTATGAGTGGGAAGAATGTGACGTTTGACGATGCATGGAAGTAGGGTTCGATTTCAGGTTTTAAGATTATTTACCTCCTGTCCAGGTAGTCATTGGCTATCTGGATTTTTTTTTCGTATTTTTGTTGCTATGAAAGGAATAGTATTAGCTGGAGGCTCGGGAACACGGCTTTATCCCATTACCAAGGGCGTGAGCAAGCAACTGTTGCCGATTTATGACAAACCGATGGTGTATTACCCGATTTCGGTCCTGATGTTGGCCGGGATCCGTGATATTCTGATCATTTCGACGCCACAGGATCTGCCGGGATTCCGTCGTCTGTTGGGTGACGGGTCAGACTTCGGGGTGAATTTTTCTTATGCCGAACAACCTTCTCCGGACGGACTGGCACAGGCGTTTATCATTGGCGAGGAGTTCATCGGACAGGATGCGGTCTGCCTGGTCCTGGGCGACAATATTTTCTTTGGAGCACATTTCACCCCGATGCTTGCCCGTGCGGTGGAATTGGCGCAGGTTGTGGCGGAAGGCGAGGCCGTGCGTCCTGCGGGAGAGGCGACGGTCTTCGGTTATTGGGTGAGCAATCCCCAGCGTTATGGGGTGGCCCAGATGGATGAGCAGGGCAGGGTATTGAGCATTGAAGAGAAACCTGCGGAGCCCAAATCCAATTATGCTGTGACGGGGTTGTATTTTTATCCGAACCGGGTGGTGGAGATTGCCAAACGAATCAAACCCTCTGCCCGAGGAGAATTGGAAATCACATCGGTCAATCAGGCTTTCCTGGAAGAAGGGGCCCTGCGTCTGGAGGTGTTGGGACGAGGCTTTGCCTGGTTGGATACAGGAACCCACGATTCTTTGGCCGAGGCATCGACTTTTGTTGAGGTCATTGAGAAGCGTCAAGGGTTGAAGATTGCCTCCCTGGAGGCCATTGCTTTTGAGAAAGGCTGGATTTCGGCAGAGAAATTGCAGGAAATTGCCGAGCCGATGCGCAACAACCCTTATGGACAATATTTGTTGGGGCTGGCTCGGCAAGGTTAAAGAAACAGCAACATGGAAGCAAAGAAAACGTACTTGATTACGGGTGGAGCGGGCTTTATCGGAAGCCATGTGGTCCGTCTGTCTGTGAACAACTACCCGGATTGCCACATCATCAACTTGGACAAACTTACCTATGCCGGGAACCTGGACAACCTGCGGGATGTGGAAACAGCCCCCAATTATACCTTTGTGCAAGGTGATATTTGTGATTTCGAGGCGGTTATGGCCTTGATGCGGCAATACCGTGTAGATGGGGTGATCCATCTGGCAGCAGAGAGTCACGTGGACCGGAGCATCAAGGATCCGTTTACCTTTGCCCGGACCAACGTCATGGGGACCCTGTCGTTGCTGCAGGCCGCTAAAACGGTGTGGGAGTCCTGCCCCGAAGGCTATGCCGGCAAACGGTTTTACCACATTTCGACCGATGAAGTGTATGGCGCTTTGGAACTGACCCACCCCGAGGGAATCGAGCCACCTTTTTCAACGACAGCCTCCTCCGGAGAACATCACCTGGCCTATGGTCAGGAATTTTTCTACGAGACGACCCGTTACTCGCCGCACTCGCCTTATTCCGCTTCCAAGGCGGCATCCGATCATTTTGTGCGTTCGTTTCACGATACATACGGCATGCCGACACTCATCAGCAATTGTTCAAACAACTACGGTCCGAATCAGTATCCCGAGAAACTCATACCTTTATTTATAAAGAACATCTGTTCCCGTCTTCCGTTGCCGGTGTATGGCAAGGGTGAGAATGTCCGGGACTGGTTGTATGTGGAAGATCATGCCCGGGCCATCGATCTGATCTTTCATCGTGGTGTTATAGGGGAAACTTATAATGTAGGTGGATTTAATGAATGGAAAAACATTGACCTGATCCGCGTATTGGTCCGGACGGTGGACCGCCAGTTGGGACATCCGCAAGGCTATAGCGAGGAGTTGATCACCTTCGTGGAGGATCGGGCCGGTCATGATTTGCGTTATGCCATTGATTCTACCAAAATCCAGCGCGAATTGGGCTGGGAGCCGACCTTGCAGTTCGAAGAAGGCATCGATCGTACAGTACGATGGTACCTGGAAAATGCGAGTTGGTTGTAGACAATGATAAGAAATTGACAGATTGTAATAAAAGTTATTGCTTTGTTAAAAATTTTTTAGTTACCTTTGCATATCTGTAAAGAAGGTACAGATTTTGCAATATTTTTACATAGAGTTATAATAACTTGAAATACGATTGAATATGAAAAAGAATTTTTTCTCTAAAAGTCTTTTGACCGCTGCGTTGGCCCTCGTCTCATTGGGCGCATTTGCGCAGGAAGACGGTAACCGTGATGAAAACGGTAATATCGTTCGTGGTCCTTACGAAACCAACAAATTGTTTGATAACGTCTTCATCAACATCGGCGGTGGTGTGAACTACTACATGGGTGAAGATGACTTCCATCATCTCCTGAAAGGCCGTATGGCTTTTGCGATGGACGTTTATGTTGGTAAATGGTTTACTCCTTCACTTGGTTTGCGTTTCGGTTATAGCGGTGTGACTGCTAACGGTTATACTGTGAATCCGAATGCGGGATATGTGGACGGCAAACATGCAGATGGTGTTTATAACGAACATTTTGGCGTGATGCTGATTCATGGGGACGTGA
This sequence comes from uncultured Rikenellaceae bacterium, assembly GCA_937906485.1. GTDB lineage: Bacteria > Bacteroidota > Bacteroidia > Bacteroidales > UBA932 > JAGCJX01. The sequence goes on along the minus strand of CALCYB010000083.1, from coordinate 36,030 downwards.
TGTGGAACATGACCAACGGCATCTGGGGTTACAAAGAAACCCGTATCTGGAACCTTTCTCCTTACTTGAGTGCCGGTATCGGTCGTACTTATGAAAAGAATATTTTCTCCGGTAACGAAGAACTTGTAGTGGGTGGTGGTTTTTACAACACCTTCCGCTTGAACGAACGTCTGGATGCTACCCTGGACCTGCGTGGTATTTTGACCCGTTCAAATTTTGACGCCAATGCAGGTGATCACCGTGTGGACTTGATGGGTACAGCAACCGTAGGTCTGGCTGTGAAATTGGGTAAGACCAACTTCAACCGCGTTCAACCTCCGGTAGTTCCCAACTATGCACCGTACGAAGAAGCCATCGCTGCTTTGGAAGTACAAACTGTGGCTCAAGCTGAAACCAACGATGCTTTGGTACAAGAAAACGCTCAATTGCGTCAACAACTGGCTCAAACCGAATCCGCTTTGGCCAAGACCCAAGCTGAACTTGAGTCCAAGACTTCTCCGATCGCTGTGTTCTTCTCAATCGATCGCGCTACTTTGGACAAGAGACAACTTACCGTACTGGAATATTACGTGAAGACCATTCTCGAAGCCAACCCGAACAAGACCTTCACCATCATCGGTTCTGCTGACAGCGCAACCGGTACTCCGGAATACAACGAAAAGTTGAGCGAAAAACGTCTGAACTACGTATACAACCTGCTGGTTAAGAAATACGGTATCTCTGAAGATCGCCTGATCAAACGTGTTGATGGTTCTGCCAACAACCAATTCGAAGAGCCTTCTTTGAACCGTTCAGTAGTGATTGAATAATATCCCGATGGGTAACACAATTTGCCTGAAGGAGTTTCTGGGGCATGCCCCGGAAACTCCTTTCCGTTCATTGACGGATGAGGAGATCTGCGCATTGACGCAGAATGCCTGTATTGCTGATGATTGGAGCCGCGTCTGGGTCAAGGAGGGTTTCAATCCGAAACGATTGTTTCAAGTGCGTTTCTCTGGACTGGTCAAACTGGGTAATTTTGAGGAGCATTTTACCTTGCCCGGTGGGATTGTCAAAAAAGCGGGTGTGCGGTATGCAACATTGCACAACGTTGAGATCGGAGACAATTCTTGTGTTGAGAACATCCATAATTACATTGCCAATTACCGGATTGGTGAAAGGACCTACATCAAGAATGTCGGAATGCTGTTGGTGGATGGCCAGACCTCGTTCGGTAATGGGGTAGAGGTAGCCGTCTTGAACGAAACCGGAGGACGTGAAGTCCCCATCCACGAGAAATTGTCTGCTCAGCAAGCTTATGTCATGGCTTTGTACCGCCATCGTCCGGCATTGGTGCAGCGGATGTTTGAGCGCGTACATTACTTCCAGGAAAAATACACCTCAGACCTGGGGTACATCGGCCATCATGTCCAGATTCTCAATACCGGAACCCTAAAGAACCTGAAAGTGGGCGATCATGCCCGACTGGATGGTTGCGGTATCTTGGAGAACGGTACCCTGATGAGCAATGCTGATGCGCCGGTCAAAATCGGTAACGGGGTCAGCTGCAAAGATTTTATCGTTTCGTCGGGTTCGGTCATTGATGATGGGGCTACCGTGCTACGCTGTTTTGTGGGACAAGCCTGTCATTTGGGTCGTAACTACTCGGCTTCGGATTCGTTGTTTTTCAGCAATTGCCACGGAGAAAATGGGGAAGCTTGTGCAGTTTTTGCAGGTCCCTATACGGTGACTCACCATAAATCCACCCTCCTGATCGCGGGGATGTTTTCTTTTATGAACGCCGGCAGTGGATCCAACCAAAGCAACCACATGTACAAACTCGGGCCGATTCATCAAGGAATCCTTGAACGTGGATCAAAAACATCTTCCGATTCGTACATTCTTTTCCCTTCGCATGTCGGACCTTTCTCGCTGGTGATGGGACGTCATGTCCATCACTCCGATACCTCCAACCTGCCTTTCTCCTACCTGATAGAACGGAACAACACGACCTATCTGATGCCGGGAGCCAATCTTCGCAGTGTCGGCACCATCCGAGACGCCCAGAAATGGCCCAAAAGAGACAAGCGTACCGATCCCAACCGACTGGATCACATCAACTTCAATCTGCTTAGTCCCTACACCATACAGAAAATGATGAATGGTCTGCAGATTCTCCGTGATCTCCAACGCGTAGGAGGGGCTACCTCTGAAGAATACGCTTACCAAAGTACCCGTATCAAAAACTCGTCCCTGCTCAAGGGAATTCAGCTCTACCAGCTTGGAATCCATAAATTCATGGGCAACTCCATCATCAAGCGTCTGGAAGGAATCCGCTTCACCTCGGATCGTCAGCTACAGGAACATCTGGTACCTGATACACAGATTGGAAACGGACAGTGGGTGGACATTGCTGGGCTGATAGCACCCAAGCAGGAAGTTGATGCCCTATTGGATGCCATAGAAACCGGCAAGATTGATCGTTTACAGACCATCAACGAAGCCTTTGGAAGAATGGCCGCCAACTATTACACCTACGAATGGCGTTGGGCTTACGAAAAAATCAAATCCTTCTACGGAATTGATCCCCGGCAGATGACCCTTGATGACGTCCGTGAGATTGTCAATCAATGGAAAACCTCTGTTGTCGCATTGGATCGTATGCTCTATGAAGACGCTAAAAAAGAATTCTCCATGTCTTTCATGACAGGGTTTGGAACAGACGGATCCTTGGAAGAACGTGACCGGGACTTCGAACAAGTACGTGGAGCCTTCGAAACCAATGCCTTTGTCAAGGCCGTCCTCCAGCACATCGAAACCAAATCCGCCCTGGCCGAAGAAACCCTCTCACGCCTGATTACCCAGCAGTAGGTTGAGTTGGTTGCTGGGAGTTGGTTGCTGTAGGAGAGTTGCTGAGAATTGGTTCCCGGGGAAGTTGCTGGTGGTGCTTCCGAAAGCTGCTGGCAGATGCTTGGAAGCCATACATGAAGAACCTTGACACAGTTTATACTGATGCAAGTTGCTATGAAAGTCTGAGGCTTCCCATTGGTCAATGGAAAGCCTCGTTTGGTTGGTCCTATGCCCTGCATAGTCTCACTTCTATATCAGTTGTCATTTTTACGCGCGGCAATAACACGATACGGTAGGTCACGGTCTTTGGGCGTTCCATCTCCGATATATGCTTCAGAGGAACCACTTACAGCAGTCGACGACCAATAATGAGACTTGTCATCACCCGCAATGTTAGGGTCAGGAGTGAAGTATTGGAATTGACCATAAGCAGGCAGATACCATTTCAAGTCATCTACATTAAAAATTGGATGAGGAGTTGTGGCTACTTCAGTGGTAACTATCTGCATATTATATTTATTCTTCTTCTGTATGTATGTCAAAATACCCGACAAGTCATTAAGGCTACCGTCTTCGCTTGTAATAGTAAATGCAGGGTCTGTATTTTCTGTTTTTGTTGACTCCTGCAACACTGTTTCTAATGAAGATGTTGCTGCTGAACCTCCTAATTGATACAATGCTTTAGAATTAGCCAATCCATCTGTCTCGGATAAAGCTGTGGTAATATTATTAAGTTTTGTATAATCTATATGAACATTCATCTTATACTCTGCCCAAAACTTAAATCCCAAAATACTATAACTGTTAACTTCCGTTTCTGTTAAATATATCCACGAATCTGATGCACCAACAGTCAAGGCATTACCATTGTTATAAGGAGCTACAATAGCATTGATAAACTCAAGCATTTTTGTACGAGAATAACCAGTCCAATCTACTCCAAATCCAAAAATTTCTCCGTGATGTTGGTAAAACTGATAAACAACCTTTCGTGTCCATTTAAATCCATATTCACCACTCTCATCATCATCCACAACTTCCCAACCAAAGCCACCTTCGGTCCAATTAGGATATTTCTGCAACAGTACTTTTGTTGTAGATACTGTTGAAGCGTCGCCTGTCCCTCTAAGTGTCAGACTAATCTCTCTGTCTTTATCACTAACATTCTCTGGAATAAATATATAGAACAATTTGTTGGTTACATTACCTGTTCCAGACCATGAGCTCGAACCTCGAGCAGATTCCGTAGTGACATTACCATCAGCGTCCACTACTTTATCAGTCCAGAAACCTTCTTTTGCAAGAGGATTTACCTCTTCCTCGGGTTGAATGGTTATTTGTTCATCGGAGGAAATGTCTGAAGAGACTTCAATCGTCCAATTGTCAATTTCCTCTACCGTTACATTGGCATAACCAATCACATAGTGAGCATCCAACTTCTTGCCTACAGGCTCGATCGTCAGAGTAAACGATTCGTCGATAGAGAGCATATAGTTGACTGTTTTGTTCTTATCCCAATTGTCATCTGCAATAGAGCCACGAAGAGCGGGCTTATATGGATTCTTGGTATCATCATCAGAGTACAGATGCCCTGTATTTGAATCCAAAAATTCAATTACCATTTCAGCGTTATCACCTGGATTCTGAGGTATAAACATAAATGTTCCTTCCGTAGTATTTACGGGTGTTCCCTCCGCATCCGTACCCGATGATACAAACTTGCCGTCCTGCATCGTAACGGTAAAATCTCCCACAGAAGTCTTGTCAACAACCCAAACGCCTTGCTCTACAAGATACTTACCCTTGTTGTATACATTCTTGAACGTAATGGATTGTATTTCACCCTTCACAACCGAGCCTATCTTTACATTCACTGCTGACATAATATGCTTGAATGACAAAGGTACAGACGTATTATGATCACCTGCTATCCCTTTGGCTATAGCTACAATGATATCATTTTGCTGTGTAGCATCAGCAGGAACGGTGTATATAAATGATTCCAGTTTAGTTCCGTCACTACTCATCTGGGGTGCAAAGTTGCTTGCTGGCGTATTTGAAACTGCTACGAAGTCTAATGTACCCGACCCTGGCCAATAGTATATATTTTCAGAATTGAAAACATCGCCACTGCCTTTGGAGAATTTAAGATTCGAGAAAAACTCCGAAGAAACATTATCCTTTGTATATGTAGCCCACACATAAAATGAGTCGCCGATGCTGTTTATAACAGCACCACGGGTCAAAGGCTTTTCTTCACCGTTGTATTGGATTCCATCTTGCACATATACACCGCAAGGTAAAACCTCTTCGCCTGTATCAGTCAAGAGAGAGAAATTGCCCACTCTATTAGGAGAAGCACTGCCTGTTTGGTCGGGCTCCGTCCACTCAATATCAGCATCAAAAGCAATGGTCTTGCTTGGAGATGAAATTATAGGTGTCTCTATAATCTCATCATTGACACAAGACATCATCAGAAAGGCAAACGCAGCGGAAGATACAATATACAAATAATACTTCTTCATGTTCTCTATGTATTCTTATTCTTGCAGTTGAGCCAGCGGCTCATTATAGTGAGTATAAGGGGTAATCAGCCCCTTATACCCTAAATTTCTCAAAAAGAGTGTTTGGTTATTAAGGAATGGTAACTTCATTAAAGACACCCCAATCAGTAACATCAGCTGTAAATTCAATAGGATATCCAGGGTTAAATGTAGCTTTGAAGTTGTAACTCTTTCCTTTTTCCAAAGTGAGGTCAGGTAATGTTACTGTATAGTCAAATGAATCTGAAACAGAACCCTGAGTCATAGTTACAGTAAAGCTAACTGAATGACCCATCACATTGTAAGGAATCAAGTATTTATGATCCGTTTCTCCAGATGCATTTCCTCCAATGTTGGTGATGTCTGCGAATGATACATCTCCAGTTGCTGTTGCAGTAGCCCAAGTTCCAGTAGAAGGAGTGTAAACACCTGTAGTACCTGCGCTTTCGATCGTTACATCAGTAACATCAATCTTTGCAGCGCTACCAGCAACAGCTCCGTTAGTGAAAGTAAACTTAACACGAGACAACAAGTGACCAAATATCAAACCTACAGCACCAGGATCTGATGCGAGAATATCATGGTCATATGATAACAAATCTTTGCTTGCACTAGCGTAAATAAGATCAGTTTGTGAATCACTCACAAATTTTATGGTGCTTGCTCCACAACTAGCAGTAACTGTTACACCGCTTCCTCCTGTTTGTGGCGATACAGCCTCAAAATCGTACTCATAGTCACCTACCCAATACTGGAGTGGAGAATATGTACATTCTCCAAGAGCATTTACACTTACTTCCTGATTATCGAAAATCTGCTCGGGCAATCCACCATCTTTGGTTCTCCAACCATAAACCCAAAAAGTTCCAAGGTTATCCAATGTTACATCTGTGGCACGAGTAGATTTGTCAACAAATGTTTCAAATCCAATTGCACTTTGTGGATTCATCTCCACCATCTCGTCATTTGTACAGCTGGCAAACATAGCAGTTGCAGCGATACCTAAAAATAAAAATTTCTTCATTGTTTTGAAAATTTAATGATTAATAAAAGGATTTATATTGCATTCACTCATTAATCTAATGGGATTTCAATATCTTCAAACTCTCCCCAATCGTCTACATCCACATTAAAGCCGGAACCTCCCTGATTACCGTCCTCATCGGAGATTTTGATGCCACTCACGGTGATTATTCCTCCATGCGGTTGTTTGGCAACTTGCTCGGTTACATCAAAGTCAAAATTCCTGACGATTCCATTCTTTAACTTGACTTCCAGGTTCAAACCATATCTATCGCTTGTACGCATATAGTTGTCATTCGGATAATTGGGTATTCCAAATGAATTTACAACGGCTTGTGTCCCATAATCCTCAATAGTACAATCATACAAGATTGTGACAACATCGGCAGAAGTTTTGCCGCTGTTCATATATACGGCTTCTGCCATACCCGCTAATGCACCGCGTGCCAATGCAACATACTGTAGTCCGTGTTCAAATTCATACTTTATCACATAGGTGAATACCAGCGGATGCATTGTAATATCCATATTAGGAGCGGCAACCACCTTTTCGGGGGTATATTTCTCCAGATAGTTACCATAAAGCATATCGGGAGCACTTACTGTATTCTCATTCTCCGTTTGGCTATAGCTGTTGCCCTTATAGGAACTTCGAGTTCGAGTTCGGGTAGTAGCTCTGGCTGTGGCGAACGATTCAAGCTTGTCGAATACGATATATTCGGTATCATTATTGTAAAAAAGAAGTGAATGCGAACCTTCTGACAATAAGAGGTTGCCACCACTTGCTGGCATGTTTTTCATTTCCTGTCTGCCAGTTTCGTCAAAAGACAATACTCGCAATCCCTCAGGTATGTCCGGACGCAGGCTTTCATAACTCATAGAGAGCTCCTCAGGCCATTCGGCTTCCCAATCAGTAGCATCACCATAGGTATATTGCCATTCCTGTTCATACGATGCTTTCACATTGACATGATACTTCAACGCATGAGGATCGTGGTCATAGCATAGTTCCTTATGTTCGCACGATACCAATGGTACTATCAGTATGGCACATAATACGTATATGTTAAATAGTCTCATCATTTATTGCCACCTTTCCTTACATTATAGTTGCCTCTTCCGATGAGCCACACCAGTGAGATTTCGGCTTTTGTCGGACCCCAATAGTTGCGATTCTTGGTTACCTGCCACACATAGTGTCCATCAATGGGCAAGTATTCCTTAAATTCTCCCCAATGATAGCCCAGACCGATTGTGAAATCGAGATTCAAGCGTTTGGCAACAGGTAGCGAGTAACCATATTCCAATCCAGTAGTCCAGCTCCAAGGGTCAGCAAGAACGCCTTTGCCTCCAAGTTCGAAGTCATAAGTTATCATTTGGCCGTACAGTCCTATATGATGACCTGTCAGGGGTTTTTCGTGAGCCTTTTTCCCAAACCAATAGCGAACAGCCAAATCGCCACCATATGTACGCCAATAATAATACTTTCTATCATTCTTCCACCACGCATAATGCCAATTGGTGGCTACGCTGAAGTTACTGCCCAAATAGAATTCGGCTCCAAGATTTGGAATGGCTAAAATAGTGTATAACAAATTAGTTTTAAGACCCATATTAAATGGGGATTTCTCCTTTATTAATGGGGATTTCTCCTTTGGTTCTTCTATTACAAATTCTGGCACTATAGGTTCTTTCGGTTCATATCCCAGTGTAGTAGGTTTGGGCACTGTTATAATAGGCAGTTGAACAACCGGCAACTCTTTTTTGTAGGTTACAAACACGGCACACGCATTTCGCATACGCTCGAAGAAAAGCTTGTGCATCTGTTGCCAAACCTTACCATCATTCAATGCCCGCAATTTCACGATGCGATTATCAATGTGTAAGTTTGGATAATGATAATCAACCAAGAAAGACTCTTCTTCCAGTATGGCAAGCACTTCATTTTTATAAACTAGTTCTGAATCTTCAATTTGGGATTTAAGAAACTCCCAAGGAATGTAGTTGTTATTATAGGTAATGATACTGTCGGGAATATCCACCTGCTGGCGAACGAGATTTTCAAGAGCTGTGAGACGACCTCGTGCCAACTTGCGGTTAAGCTCGTCGCTGCCTTCGGGTGATGCAGCACCACAGAAGGAAACTTCAACGATGTGGATTGTACTGTCTTGACGGATAGTTCGTAGGAACTCCACCATCTCCTGCATACGGACGGCATTGTCCGAATAGGCGGAGTCTATGACAATACTGTTCACACGGAAGTCAATACAGATTTCCGTGTGTCTCACTTGCGAATGCGCAACACCCACGCCAGACAGCAAGAGAATCAGCGTTATACAATATTTCTTAATGCGCATAAATCGAAATAATTGATAACTTATAACTTATCTCTTTGGAAGAGTGATTTATGCGGTATATCCTCTTTGATTACGAGCAGGTTATTTGAATAAGTATAATGTGCTTTGCTCAACAATCCGCCTTTGACCAAAACAAAATCAGAATCTTGCGTAACATTTTTTAGTGTAATCTGGTGTCATTTGCCGAAAAATGTGTAATATTGCATCGATAATCATTTCTCTTCCAAAGAGACTTTACAATTCGCTCAACAATCCTTCACTTACAGAGATTTCAATATCATACTATTCGCCTTATCGATTGCCATTGTATCCAATGATGCCAGGTAGATGCGTGTAGTCGCTTCTGAATCGTGACCCATTCCTTCACTGATAACCGAAATAGGAACATTCTTGCTCTTGGCGATGCTTGCCCAAGCGTGACGGCTTACATACATTGTAAGCGTTACGGACAAACCCAATTGCTTCCCGATGACTTTTAGGCTACGGTTGATGTTGTGAGCCGTATAGATGTATTGCTTGCGTTCATCTATTTCGCTGAATGGCTTGATGATGGGCAACAGATATTGCGACAGTGGATTATCGTACTTATCCACTATTTCCTGCATACATTTCTCCCATTTGATGAATAGCTGTTGCCCCGTCTTGCGTCTGCGATAGGAAAGCACACCATTCTGCAAATCCTTTTTTCGCAGGTATGCCATATCCACGAATGACATACCTCGGGTATAGAAACTCATAAGGAACATATCTCGGGCAAAGTCAAATGTCGGATTCATCGAAAAATCCAACTCTTTGATTATCTTGATAACTTTCAATGGTACGGCTCGCTTGACGGTCTTATCCACTCCCGTATAGACGCGCTTGAACGGGAAGCGTTGTGAGGTAAGTCCCTTTTCTACGGCTCGATTATATACTGCTCTGAGATTACGCATATAGAAAGATGAAGAGTTGGGACTCACTCCGTTATTCTTCAAATATGCTTCGTATGCCATCATCATATCGGAGTCCATATCATCCAATGGCACATCCTTGTCCTCACGAAAGCGTTTGAAGCTGCTGAGAGTTGCGGTATAGGTTTCAGAAGTGCGTATCTTGCCCAATGTTTTCAGATTGGAGATGACACCCTCCATGAATGAGAATAGGTAATTTTCAGGATTGTCCGCTATAAACTCGGCTATCACATCATCAGCGGTATAGTCACATCCGCTATGCTCAAATACTGAAATAATCATTTGAAGATCCTTTACATCCATTCGGATTTTATCGCTTATTTCCGACAGATAACGCTTTCTCTCATCATTGAATCGTGGTAACACCACCTCCGTTAAGTGGCTGTTCCACTCATAGCCGTAGAGACGGTAGCCCGTCTTTTGCTGACGGGCTACACGATTATGGATTACTTGATAGAAAATTGTACCTTGTCCGCCATCAACCGTTGATGGTCGGAACTTAATCTTAACTGTTGCCATATCACAATCATGGTTTTGATTTGTTATTCAGATTAACCTTACTATCGTCCTGCTTGTTCTTGATGGAATTAGCTTTGCTCTCTTGCTCCTTTGCAGCCTGCTCTTTAAGTCGCGCTTGTTCTGCAAGGGCGGCTTGCTTGCGGACAGCCTCTTCGTAAGTCTCCACATCTTCACTCATTTGATTGATTACTTCGTTGTTGCGGTTGAGTTCGAAGATGTCCTCCAATGTGGCTATCTGCTCTGCCGAGGCATCGCCTTTCATCTTGATGTAGCGATATTTGAGGTCGTTATCCTCTTCTCGCTGATTAGGTTTCTCCGATATTATTATCCAAGTAAACAACCCCAAAATCAAAGCCGATTTTACCTCGTCCGTTTTTTGCTCCTGATTAGCCTTAATCTCATTCAAGGATTTTATAACGTCGGGCGATGTTCTTTCAGGAAGGTCATCGCTGTTTCTCAACCATTTACGTTTGATTTATTCAATTCTGAAATCGCTTGCTGAGCTACTGGATTTCCAGTTAGGGGAACATAGGTTGAGAACGAAGTACAACGATATAGAAAAAGCAAACCTTGCGTATAAGAAGCAGCGCAAGCATACTTCAAAATTAATTGACATAGTATTGATGTTTTAGAAAAACCATAAGGAGTTGACCGCTCGGAATATCTTCTGGGGCCAATTTTTCTGCTTTGTCTCCTGGGGTTAATCCCAAGCGATTTTGCTATAGGAAAGGAATTAGAGGGACTTATTTTGTAAAAAAAACTTGATAGTTACAGATTATCAATGTATCTTTACAACAAACTTTTTAAAAACCATTAATTATTAAAGTTATGGAAAATAAATCTCAACTTTGGAAAGCAAGTGTAAATAAAGCTTTCTATGGATTTTTGGCGTATACCTTGCTCAGTGGCATCGTCGGAGCAATTGTTGGATTGGTTTCAGGAGCAGCAGGACTTGCATCATTAGCTTCTGGTGGCGGTGGTGGTGGTCTTTTGGGACCTATTATCGTTGGAGTTCTTGCACTTGTTGGATATGTGTATTATTTTATCGGTGTGAAAGGTATGCGTGATAGCGCAGTTGATACTCCTCTCCAAGATGGCACAGCAAAAGTATATAAAGGTGTTTTGTTAGGACTGATTGCTACTATCGTGGACATTATTCCGTTGTTGGGTATTGTCGCTCTTGTACTTAACATTATCGCTTTTGTGTTTATGATGCAGGGTTTTGGTATTTTGCGTAAACTCCCTATCAATGAATTGGCAGCTAAAGGTGCACAACAACTCTGGTTGGTGATGTTGCTTTCTTTGATTGGTGTCATCATCGGTATTATTCCGTTGGTTGGTGGTGTGCTTTCTTTGATTTGCTCAATTGCTGTATTGGTATACGCTTTCTTGGGTTGGAGAAATTTCTCAAACTCAGAACTGGAGTAATCATTAGTCATACATAAAGCTGAGAGGGTACTTGAGAAATCAGGTACCCTTTTCTTGTAAAGAAGTTCTGGTTGCTGTTCGGGTGTGGAGATCGTTATGGTTAATAGAAAAGGCGCTCGACCGGAAGGGGAGCGCCTTGTTACTATGGATGGGTTGGTGTTGCAGTGACTACAGTTGATTTACGATTTCAACGGTTTGCATACCTACGTTGATGGCTTCTTCGTTCATCGGAATCAGGTGGTGGTGACGTGCAGGAATGGATTTCTTCAGACCTTTGATCACGTTTTCCATAGATACGATGGGTTTCATTTTGAGGAAAGCTCCCAAAACAACCATGTTGTAAGCTTTGGCGTTACCCAATTTTGCGGATTCGTCAACGGCAGCGATGCGACATACGGTGATGTCTTTTCTTTCCGGGTGACGGGTAATTCCATTGGGGTCATAAATCAACAATCCACCGGGTTTTACGCGGGATTCGAATTTATCCAAAGATTGTTGGTTCAAGATGATAGCGGTGTCGAATTTGCTTAAGATCGGAGAGCTGATCCGGTTGTCGCTCAAGATAACGGTAACGTTTGCTGTACCGCCGCGCATTTCAGGACCGTAAGAAGGCATCCATGCTACTTCTTGGTCTTGCATAATGCCGGAGTACGCCAGGATTTTACCCATGGACAATACACCTTGGCCACCGAAACCTGCAATGATAAGTTCTTCTTTCATATTGTTACTTTTTATTTTTTATCGATTATCTGTCTTTCATGTCTCCGAGAGGATAGAAGGGGAACATGTTTTCTTCCATCCATTTGTTGGCTTTCACCGGGTGCATCTTCCAACCGGAGTTGCAAGTAGCGACGATTTCAACAAAGGAGGTACCTTTACCCATTGCGGAGTTTTCAAATGCTTTGCGGATGGCTTTTTTTGCTTTGCGGGCAGATGCCGGGTTTTGAACGGATTGACGGGTTACGTAGCAAGTTCCTTCCAATTGGGCGATCAGTTCAGTGATTTTCAACGGGAAACCGTTCAGTTTCGGATCACGGCCGTAAGGAGTAGTTGCGGTCACCATACCGAGCAAGGTCGTCGGAGCCATTTGTCCACCGGTCATACCATAGATAGCGTTGTTGATGAAGATCACCACGATGTTTTCACCACGGCTGCAGGCATGCATGATTTCTGCGCATCCGATGGAAGCCAAGTCACCGTCACCTTGGTAAGTGAACACGTATTTGTCAGGGTTCAGACGTTTTGTTGCGGTAGCCAGGGCAGGAGCACGACCGTGAGCGGCTTGTTGCCAGTCAATGTCGAGGTAGTTGTAAGCAAACACGGAGCAACCTACGGGTGAAATACCGATGGTTTTTTCTTGAATACCCATTTCTTCGATAACTTCAGCAATGAGTTTGTGAACGGTTCCGTGTGAGCAGCCAGGACAATAGTGCATTACATTGTCTTTCAAAACAGGGGTTCTGCCATACACCTTGTTTTCGGGTTTGATAATATCTTTGATATCCATAGAGCTCTAAATTAAATGTGTTTCAAATAAGCTTCGAGAACTTCTTCGGGTGAGGGGATGATACCACCTTGACGACCGTAGAAGTAAACGGGTACACGACCGTTCGCAATCTGACGAACATCTTCTACCATTTGACCGGTGTTCAATTCAACAGACATCATGCTCTTGAGTTGCGGTACCAATGCATCAATTTCTTTCTTGGGGAAAGGATAGAGGGTAATCGGACGGATCAGACCCATCTTGATGCCTTTTTCACGAGCTTCATCCACGGTGTTTTGGCAAATACGGGACATACAGCCGAAAGCAACGATCAGGTGTTCAGCGTCTTCAGCGCGGTATGTTTCGTACAGAACTTCGTTTTCTTCCATCTTCGCGTATTTTTCTTGAAGGTGGATGTTGTGGCGTTCTTGTACTTCGGGATCCAGTGCAAGGGAGGTAATGGTGTTGCCACCACGGTGAGCACCTTTACCGATGGTTGCCCATGAGTCACACAATGCTTTGATTTCTTCGTCAGTACGACGCGGTTTCATCGGACGGAATTCTACTTTTTCCATCATTTGACCAATCACACCGTCAGCCAGAATCATTGCGGGAACGCGGTATTTGAATGCTACTTCGAAGGCTTTGTCTACGAAGTCATACATGTCTTGTCCGGAAGCCGGTGCCAATACATACATGCGGTAGTCTCCGTGTCCGCCACCTTTGGTTGCTTGGAAGTAGTCACCTTGGCTGGGTTGGATGGTACCCAGACCCGGACCGCCACGCATTACGTTTACCACCAGGCAGGGGAGTTCTGCACCTGCCATGTAACTCAGACCTTCTGCCATCAAGCTCACGCCCGGGCTGGATGATGAGGTCATTACTTTCTTACCGCAGCATGCGCCACCGTAAACCATGTTGATGGAAGAAGTTTCACTTTCCGCCTGGAGAACGACCATACCGGTAGTTTCCCACGGTTTTTCTTTCATCAATGTTTCCATTACCTCAGATTGAGGGGTAATCGGATAGCCGAAATAACCATCGCAACCACAGTGGATAGCAGCAATAGCGATAGCTTCGTTACCTTTGATTAGAATCTTTTCTGCCATATTGAATCCAATTTAAATTTTTACTCTATAAACGGTGATTACCGCATCAGGACATACGGTTGCACAGTTGGTACAACCCGTACAGTTGTCCGGGTTTGCCATATAGGCGAAGTTGTAACCTTTGCTGTTAACCTCACTGGCCAACGCAATGGTGTTGGTAGGGCAGTTTGCTGCACAAACGCCGCAACCTTTGCATCTTTCGTTATCAACGACGATAGCTCCTTTTAATGCCATAATAGTTAATTTAAAGTTGTTATAAAGTGTTACTGTTTGTTGTTGTTTTCATCTGTTTCCGGAGGGACTGCTCCAGCAGGGCTTATTTGCCGGAGGAGAAGAAACCGAAAGAGTGCTTGACGGTTTCATAAATGTAGTCCCATCGGAGGATGATTCCGATAATCAGCAAAAGTCCCAGCCAGAGCATCCCCTGGGTGGTGGAACTTTGTTCCTGATACCAGTTTTTCAGTTTCTTGAACATATTATTTTTCAATACGGATACGTGCATCAACGGCAATCACTTGTTTGGCGTTACCCAACAAGGGATTGATGTCCATTTCAAAAATTTCCGGTGCGGCTTCACACAAGGCGGATACGCGGCGGATCGTTTCAGCAAACAGGGACAGGTTGACGCCTTCTTGTCCGCGAACACCTTCCAGCAGTTTGAAACTGCGCAGGTTGCGCAACATTTCGTTGGCTTCGTGATCGGATACCGGTGAGAGGGCATAACTGATGTCCTTGAGCACTTCCACATAGATGCCACCCAGACCGCAGAGAATCAGTGGACCGAATTTTTCGTCACGTTTGGCTCCGACAAATACTTGCGTACCGGAAAGCATTGGTTGCAACAAGGTGCCGGTCGCATCGGGGATGTTCATCATCCGGGTGAACTCGTTGACCAGGGTATTGTCGTCAGTGATGTTCAGGGTAACACCACCTACATCGGATTTGTGTACCGGACCGACTACTTTCATGACGATCGGGTAACCGATTTCCCGTGCACCTTCCAGCAGACCGTCCACATCAAATACAACGCGTTCCTTGGCGCGGTTGATGCCGGCTGCATCCAGCAGAACCTGAACTTGTTCCGGAGCGAGGTAACCGTTGCTGTTGCTGTCGATTACCTTGCGGATCATCTTCTTGTCCACCGGGGGCAGGGTAACGTCTGTAATGGGGTGGGGGCGTTTCATGATTTTAACCAGTGCAGACCCCAAAGCGACTTCGTCCGGGAAACTGATACCGCCTTTGGCTTGGAAATCAGCGATGTCCTGTGCTACATTCACAATCGAAGGAAGTACAGGATAAATCGGCTTCTTGCCTTGACGGATGCGGTCATAGAGGATATCGTACACGTCGCCTACAGTACGCAGACCCGGAGATCCGAAAATGACGGTCATGGCGTCCACATCGAAGTCATTTTCACAAGCATCAATGATCTGGCCGAGTTGTTCACCGGTACCGGTTGCCAAAAAGTCAATCGGGTTGGAAACGGAAGAACCGGCAAAGAGTTTGCCCAGCAATTCATCTGCTTTGGGCCCTTCAATTTTCGGAATTTCAACGCCATTGCTGGAGAGAACGTCCGTTTGCATCACGGCGGGACCACCGGCATGGGTGATGATGGCGATGCGGTTGCCTTGCGGTTCAGGATACATCAAGGCAGAGGCTACGGTCACCAGTTCGGTGCGGCTGTAGCAACGGATGATGCCGGCTTTGCGGAAGAGGGCATCTACGGCCTTGTCTGGTGAAGCCATGGCTCCGGTATGGGAAGAAGCGGCACGGCTGCCGGCTTCGCTGTAGCCGGATTTGATAGCTGCAATCTTTACACCTTTAGCGGCCAGGGATGCAGCGTGTTTGTAGAGTTTATGCGGGTTGTTGATGCTTTCAATGTAGAGCATTTTCACGGGAGCACTTTCACCGGGAACATAGGATTCATCGAGGTATTCCAGGATGTCTTCTACACCCAGTTGGGCACTGTTTCCTACTGAAAATACTTGGTTGAAGGTCAATCCCAACTGCATGGCCGCCTCAAGAATGAAGACGATGGTGGCACCGGATCCGGAAATCAGGTCAGCACCGTGAGGAGCCAGTTTCGGGATGGGTTGGGTAAATACACCGGCATAGCTCGGAGTCATCACCCCGATGCAGTTCGGACCGATGAGGGAAGTGCCGGTATTGTTGCAGATATCGGTAATTTCTTTTTCGATGGCAGCACCTTCAGGACTGTCTTCGTGGAAACCTGCGGAAAGGATAATGATGGCGCGGCAGGCTTTCTTGTTGCAGAGCACACTCACCGCTTCGGTACACAAGGCTGCAGGAATCGCAAGAATTGCACAGTCAACAGCCGGTAAATCATCAACTTTACGGAAGGATTGAACACCTTGGACCGTGTCACATTTCGGGTTGACAACGTAGAGGTTGCCCGAGAATTTTGTATCAATGAGGTTCTTCAGTGTACGTCCTCCCGGTTTGTGGATATCGTCGGAACCTCCGACAACCACAATACTTCTGGGGGATATTAATTGTTTCGTAACCATAAGCGCTTATTTATTTTGCAAATATAACAAAAAGAATGCATTCTTATTTACTTCTGAAAGAAAAAGTTAATTATTTATCGGAGAGAAAAAAAAGTCCTATATTTGTAGTATGATACGGAATTTGGTTTTTGACTTGGGTGGTGTTTTGATTAACCTCAATCGGATCAGTTGCTTGCGGGCATTTGATGAGATTGTCAGGTACAAGGATTTCGCTGCCGTTTTCGGAACCTACCGTCAGTTGGGATTCTTTGATAAATTCGAGACAGGCGCCATTTCTGCCCGTCAGTTCCGCAACATCATCCGTATCAATTCCCAGGACGAGCCGGGAAAAGAGAAAGTGCGTGATCACCAGATTGATTTTGCCCTGAATTGTTACATGAAGGATCTTCCTCAGGATAAGATTGATACGTTGCTGTTTTACCGCCATGATTTCCGAATTTTCCTACTCAGCAATACCAATCCGATTTCAATGGTCCGCGTACGGGAAATGTTTGAAGAACGTGGCTACAAAATGGAGGAACTTTTTGAAACTTTATTTCTCTCCTACAAGATGAAGGATGCCAAACCTAATGCCTCCATTTTTCAAAAAATGCTCAAGAAAACCAAGATTGATCCGCATGAGACCTTGTTCATTGACGATTCACTGGCAAATATCCGGGCGGCAGAAGAGTTGGGTTTCTATGGACTGCATTATGACCCCCACAACGATCTCTACGCCGAAGTCTCCCGCCGCCTAAAAGAGATCAATCCCGAAGAAGAATAACTTTCCGAAAAACCAAGAAGGACTACTCTATTTGCTGTTGCATAAAACCGATCTGCGGGAAGTGTGTTTGCGATGTCCTGTCAGTGACTTTTTTAGAGAGTTTTCGTAAAAAAAACGATGTAACAAAAATGTTTTTGATAAATACATATTTGTTATATATGTTGAATGCTAGGTGTTTAACGTTTGTTGTAGCTGATCGTGTATTCTGAGCGACCAACTCCCCCGATGCTTGATGGGTTAAAAGGTTTCGATCAGGCGTCGGAACAGGGCAATCATTTTGTCGGCGGCGGCGTTGGCTGCGCGTACAACGTCGTCTCCGTCATTCTTGAAGTCTTCGGCATAATCGTCGTGGGCCTCGTTGGTGATGACGGACATACCGAATACCGGGACGTCGGCATGGCGGGCGACGATGACTTCCGGGATGGTGGACATACCGACGGCATCAGCTCCGATGAGTCGGAAATATTTGTATTCGGCCGGGGTTTCATAAGTCGGGCCGGTGCTGGCCAGGTATACGCCTTTTCGGAGCGGGATGGTCAGTTCTGCAGCAATTTGTTCGGCACGGCGGATGAGGTTCAGGTCGTAGGGGCGGGTCATGTCAGGGAAACGGGGACCAAATTCATCCAAGTTGGGGCCTATGAGGGGATTAGGAAGCAGATTGATGTGGTCACGGATGATCATCAGGTCGCCTACGCGGTAATCAAAGTTGACGCCTCCGGCAGCGTTGGAAACGAACAGGGCCTGGATGCCCAGACGGATCATGACGCGGATCGGAAGGGTGACTTTACTCATCGGATAGCCTTCGTAGTAATGGAAACGCCCTTGCATGGCAATGACGAATTTGCCACCGAGTTCTCCGACAATCAGGTTGCCTTTGTGGCCTTGTGCGGTGGATTTGACAAAGTTGGGGATATCGGCATAGGGAATGACAATCGGGTGTTGGATTTCTTCTGCCAGGCGGCCGAGCCCACTGCCTAACACGATACCTACAACGGGTTGTCTGTCTTGGAGGCGTGTCTTGAGATAGTCTGCGGCTTGTTGGATGGCAATCATTTGTTCGCTCATGGCTGTATATTTTGGGTGTTAGGTTATTATTTTGCAATCAGTTGTTTGTAAAGTTCGTTGACCTTATTTAGAATTTCCTCTTCGCCGGGGACTTGTCGATTCTGCATGACGATGCTGCCGTTGCAGATGACCGTGTCAACACAAGAGCTGTTGGCTGAGTAGATCAGGTTCGAGTAGAAGTCGAGCATCGGGGTGAAGGCTGAACTTTTCACATCAATCAAACTGAGGTCGGCCAGGGCACCAACCTCGATTTTTCCTGTGTTGAGTCCCAGTGCTTTGGCTCCGTTGACGGTGGCCATTTCCATCAGTTCTTGAAGCGACAAGGCAGCCGGATCTTCACGCCAGGCTTTTTGCAGCAGGGCGGAAGTCTTCATGGCTTCCAGCATATCCAGGTTGTTGGAAGACCCGCATCCGTCGGTTCCGAGGGTGACATTGGCACCGGCTGCGGCCAGTTCCTTGTAGAGGAATCGGTAGCCGGAGGCCAGTTTGAGGTTGGAGTTGACGTTGTGGACTGTGGTGACCCCGTTTTCTCCCAGTAAGGCAATGTCTTCTTCATTGAGCCATAGGGAGTGGGCGGAAATGACACGGTTGGAGAGCAGTCCCAGGTCATACATTCTTCGTATAGGGGTTTTTCCGTAGCGTTGGAGGGAGGTGTCCACTTCGTTTTTTGTTTCTGATAAATGAGTGTGGATCAATAGGTTGTTTTCCTTTGTGAATTCACCTGCCCAACGCATGTTTTCTTCGCATACGGTGTAGGGGGCGTGGATGGCGATGGTGAAATGGTTGAGCGGATCCCATTTTTTTGAACGCTCGAACGTCTCTTCTGCTTCCTTTCGTTGACGGGCTGCTTTGTGGGCATCCCCTCCATCAAGCAGGACGTATGAGTGGAAAGCTCGGATTCCGGCTTCTTCAACGGCTTGGGCCGCCGAGTCGATCATCCAGTATTGGTCGTTGAAACAGGTTGTTCCGGATTTGATCATTTCCAGACAAGCCAGTCGCGTGCCCCAGTAGATGATGTCTTCATTAAGGCCTTGTTCTATTTCCCAGATCAGGTCCAACCAGGTACTTAGGGGCATATCTTCGCCCACACCACGGGTCATGGTCATTCCCGAGTGGGTATGCATGTTGATCAGTCCAGGGATTACCCATTTGCCGGTACCGTCAATTACCTGCAACTTTTGTACGGTGGCCGCTTCCCGGGCGCTGCGGGACATGCCGGATTTGGCGATGTCGGGGAGTTTTCCGGAATGGTGGTCACCCGAAGATATGCCGGAGAAGAAACCGGCAATACCTGAAAGGATGGATTCGACACCGGAAGTGCCGGGTCCATCTTGGGGGATGGGGTTGATCTCCAGAATCCGGTTGCCCGAGATACGTATATCAACTTGTTTACCGTCCAGGGTGACGTTTTTTATCAATAGTTCACTCATGCTGTCTTATTTTTTACAAATATAATGCATTTCTTTGGGATGCTTGCTTAATTGTTGATAACTTTTAGCAAAAAGTTATTAAATTAATGACATAAAAACTAAATTTATATCCAAAATATTTATTACTTTTGCTGCTTAATTTTATGATTTGTGTTTTGATACTACTACATAACACTACTAAACATTGCTACTATTTGCTACTTTATGAAGAATATCAGATTGACTTTTTGGGGAATTATTCTCCTCTCATTGGGGCTCTTGGCTCAGTGTGCCCAAGATGAGCATGATCCTGTGGGGCCTGATACGGATGGCTTTGTGGGTGAGCACAAGGTCTTCCAATTGAGTGAGCAGTTGCAGGGGTTCTTTGAGAAGGACCTGGTGTGCCATATTCTTGCACCGGATGGTTCTGTGATTACCCGCGAGTGCGTGCATCAGCGTGAGAATTCTCTTTCGTTGGTTACGATGGATAAGGGCTTGAGGGAAGGCGTTTATCGTCTGTTATTTTTTGAGTATGACGAGGACCGTACTTTCGGACTGGGGATGCGGATTGAGTTCGCAAAGGGTACGTTCAAGGTGTTGGATACGTACGATCCGTTGAGCGGTCTGAGCGGACAAGGTACTCCGGAAGATCCTTACATCGTTACAGCAGCTGAGCATCTTTCACGGATCCGCAAGTTTACCAACAGTTATCCGACGGAAGGGGTTTATTTTTGTCAGGAGGCTGATATTGAGGCGAAATACATGAAAAAGGAAGTGGAGTTGTGTGATCCCGTCCATTTCTGGACACCGATCGGTTACGACAACAACAATCCGTTTTCGGGGGTGTACGATGGCAACCATCACTACATTGAATATGTGAAGGCGATTGCTGACGGTTTGTCCAATGGTGTTGCGCTAGGGCTCTTTGGTTATTTGGGTGGAGCGACGATCCAGAACCTGACCGTCCAACATTCTTATGTCAAGGGGGTTTATGGGGTTGGTGTGTTGGCCGGAATCGCCATATCGAAGGGGGGAACGCCTGATACGACCCACCTGATCAATTGCGAGGTTTACAGTTCGGAGGCCTATAGTTTTGAGGATGGGGCGTCTGTGGGAGCAGTGCTGGGGGCTGTGGATGCTGGAACCATCTTGAATATTGCGGAATGCCGGTCCAGAGAGTCAGAGGTGTCCGCGGATTACAATGCCGGTGGAATCATTGGTGCAGGAGGCCAACGTTCCAGCATCCTGATCAATCTTTGCGAAAACAGCAGTTCCGTGAAGGTGAACAAGGGGAGTGCCGGTGGAATCATTGCCGTAGGGGATACGGTCAATATTGTGGGCTCCAAGAATTTGAAAGAGGCTGTTGTGGAAGGACCGATTTCGGACATCGATCAGACGCAGCGTTCTTTCGGGGGAATTATCGGTGGTGCGCGAGCTGGCTGGATTACGGCCTGTCAGAACCAGGGTACGGTGAAAGGATACGAAGGTACGGGCGGCATCATTGGTAGTACTCGTTCTTATTATAGTGAAGAGACCGGTTATGTGTTCAATAATGTTTATCTGCGTTATTGTAAGAATTCCGGAAGGGTGTCGGGTGAGCGAAACATCGGTGGTCTGTGTGGAGAGGCTCAACTGGCCTGCTACGGTTGTATTAATGAAGGGAAGGTCAGTGGAAAAGATTTCGTAGGGGGATTTGCCGGGAATACGGCATATGCCGCGATTCATAATTCTGTGAACAATGGCGAGGTGGAAGCTTCTGGTGATTATGTTGCGGGTATTGTCGCGAATACCTGCATGGGGATCATCGCCGATGTGCAGAATTTGGGAAAGGTGACCGGAAGTGGCTCGCATGCGGCCGGCATTGTCGGGTATGCCGTCAACAATTCTCTGATTCATTACTCTGCAAATTATGGTAAGATTCATGGCGCGAACTCACCGGTTGGTGGGATTGTGGCAGAAATGGGGATGAAAGAGGAGTTAAGCCCTCTGAATAAAGCTGAAATTGCTTTCGGGGTGATACAGATTGTAGCCGGAGCGATTGTCGGTCCTACGCTGGCTATTGCCCACCATGCACTCAATGGGGTGGCATCAGCGGTTGTTCTGGTCATTGAAGTTGCTGTGGATGTGATTGTTGATGCAACAGAGATCGCTTTTATCTCGGTTTCGGGCTATCATGCCAATAATCCCCACGTCCATGCCATTGCTTCGCGTATTGTAGAGACCGTGGAGAAGGATCTGAATGAGATGAATGCTGAGTTGAAGGCGCTTCGGGAGAAACAGACTTTCTCGCTTGCCAGCGGATTGGCCTTGACCAACTTGAAGGATGAATATCCGAGAGCCGTCGATTCGTTGACCAATTACCTGCAGTTGGAAGAACAGGTCAGAATGTTCAACGACAGCCTGAATCTGGCGATGCACGAACGGGCAGAGCAGGTGAATGAGTTGAATGAAAAGCATGAAACGAGTTATCAGATTGCTGCGGGACTGATTCTGGCTACCGAGGTGGTTGCTATGGTTGGTCTGGCCATTGTCTCTGAGGGCTCGCTTGCCCCGGTCTTGGCAGGTTTGTTCTGTTCTACTGTTGGAGGAATGAATTCTATCGTGAAAGGGTTGACGGATTATCAGGATAATATCGTGATGGTCACTCAATGTGTCAATTTTGGGGAGATTTCCGGTGGCAGTGCTGACGAGGTAGGCGGTATAGTGGGACGTTTCCAAAAAAGAGGCTATTTGAGTCATTGTCTGAATGCAGGCAATGGGCCCGGGTATGGTGGAGAGCTGGTCGGATACCTGGATGATGAGTACACGGTACTCCATTCCATAGGTCTGGCAGATATGAATTCCTGGTCGGGGGTTTATGGCGATAGCAGTTATGAGGAAGAATACGATACGCGTGAGGGTATCTATTATTTCAAGAATCAGTCCGATATTTTTAGTTATTATCATGCGACAGGCTTGACCTCAGAGCAATTGCCCTTGCCCTCCAGTTATAAAGAGTGGTCCATCGGAGCAGACCAACCCTGGCGGATTCCTGAAGTTCCGACGGGTTCAACCGGAGTTTCTTATCCGATACCCAACAATTCAATTTATCGGTAAAATAGAAAATAATAGATATGAGCTGTATGAAACAATTGTTAAAATGTCTGATCCTGGCAAGTTTGGTGTTCGCGGCTGTGGCTTGTTCAAAGGACGAGGGTGTGTTGCGTGAGCCTCATACCCAGTATTACGATGGGTATTCCGTGACGACTTTCTATACGCGGCTTCGTTGGGAAGTGGATACCCCGAGAAATTTTGAGGTCAAGATTATCGGAGACCGGACGTCAACCATCTTGACGCTGAAGACCAGTTGTGAATTTACGGATGAGTACATGAAGGTGTCCATCACGGTGCCTTCAACCATTTCGATTCCGGACGATGATTATGTGTTGACTTCAAAGCATTTTCTGACGCAAATCGCCAAGCGTTACCTGGTGGAATTTTCCGGAGGCCAGGTGACCAAGATTGACGAGTTGGATGATGAGATTGAAGAAGAAGGATTTGGTCAGTACCTGGATGGAAAAGGGACCGAAAGTGAACCCTTCGAGATTGCATCCACTACCAACTTCAATGACTTCTTGAATCACCTGAACGTTGACGAAACAAAGGGGAAAGGGTTGTATTTCAAGCAGACAGAAAGCTTCTATTGGACCAGCGGTGTGATGGAAAGCAACCGGACGCTGGGGAATATGAGTTTTGCCGGCAGTTATGACGGAGACGGACATTACATTGCCAATCTGAACTATGTCGGCTCAGGAAATGGTACGACCGACAGCAAGAGGGGGATTTTTAAATCCCTGGAAAATGGGGCTGTCATCAAGAACTTGTACCTGAAGAACGTATCCTTTATGAATACGGCTTCGGAGGTGGGTGTTGTTGCCGGTACAGTGAGCAAAACGGTAGTGTTGGAGAATGTGGCGATTACCGGTTCCCTTCAGGGACAATCTTCTGTCGGTGGTTTTATCGGCAGTGTCACCGCCTCTGCTGTGCTTACCCTGAAGAATTGTAAAACCAATCTGGTTGTCCAATCCTCTTCCGGAAATGCGGTCGGTGGGGCTGTCGGGAAACTGCAGGATGCCCAACTGATTGTATCGGGTTTTCATACGGTCAGCACCAGTTCGATTGAAAATTTTGGCGGAAGTGATTACCAGGAAGAGGTCTGTGCAGACATCTTCCAGGTTCAGGCAAGCGGAAATTATGTGGGCGGGCTTGTCGGCCATGTGTTGAATTCCTCCTTTGAGATCAGTGGTGTCCGTTTGCTGCATGCACCCAATAAATACAACGATGATGTCCGGATTGTCCATGGACAATCCAAAATCGGTGGTCTGATCGGTTATATTGAGTCGTTGTCGGCCGCCAGTACCATCAAGGATGGGGAATTGGCCCTGGTCAT
Organism: uncultured Rikenellaceae bacterium; assembly: GCA_937906485.1. Classification (GTDB taxonomy): domain Bacteria; phylum Bacteroidota; class Bacteroidia; order Bacteroidales; family UBA932; genus JAGCJX01. The sequence continues at coordinate 11,592 of CALCYB010000083.1, read as the reverse complement.
CAGCTCCAACAACGATTCCTACGTAGGGGGGTATGTCGGGCACGCGGAACTGTCCCAGCATCTTACCTTGAACAATGTCAGCATCAGTGCTCCGATCAAAAGCAAGACCTATGTCGGAGGAGGGTTGGGGTATGCCAAGCTGAGTGGATCCGGAAAAATCACCCTGGATGGATTTGTATTCGGATCCAATGAAATCGTTGAAACACCTTATTATTGTGAAGCGGAGAAGTATGTCGGAGGTTTTGTTGGAAAAATCGAAGGCGCCGGTTCCGAGACCTCAATTATCTCAGTGAACAACCTTTCTGTTGCCGCAAATGTAACCTCTCCTTTCAATACGGAAGACTATGGTTGGGTCGGTGGTTTTGCCGGGAATGCCTATAAAGTCGGTATTGTTTGGACGAACAGTTGTGTGGGCACAGGGGGGATCTACATCAAAGGCCCTTTTAAGGTGGGCGGTCTGATCGGATTGCTGGAAGAGGGTATCTTTGATGCGGACAACAGTTATGACTTGAAAAGGACAACACCGACCATTCCTGCTGCCAGTAGTTTGAAGAAGACCTTTGATGGTCATGTGTCTCCGTACGACTCCAAAGAGGGGACCAGATACATCGCTGGAGCGATCGGCCATGTGATCAAATCCCACGTGAACGGTATTCATGTAGATGGATATGTGACCGGGAATGGAAATTATACCGGCGGCGTGATCGGGTTTGTTTCGTTCGATAACGATCTTGTGGTGGATGATTGTTCGTTTGCCGGAACCCTTACAGCGGCCAATTATGCCGGTGGAGTGGTCGGCGAAATAGAGAAGCGGGGTAAGGTACAGGAATGTATCAATTACGGTACAGTCACAGGAGCGGATAACTTTGGTGGAATTGTCGGTCACATGCAGTACAGTAGTGCCGAGCCTTATGTGAATTATTGTGTGAATCTGGGCAACGTCACAGGTTGTAATTTTGTAGGCGGGGTAGTTGGAGGAATGAGCGGTAACGATGATACGGACTGGTGTAAGATACATCATTCTGCCAATTATGGTGCGGTGACCGCAAATTCCAACGATTCGAGTCCTTATCCTGCAGTCGGAGGTATTCTTGGGAAAGGGCACGACCGTCGTTGTACCGTTCAGTATTGTGTGAATTTTGGCACGATTACCGGGAGTGGAACAAACATCTGCGTGGGCGGTATTGCCGGTAAGATGGGCTCTGCAAACGGTTATGTCGAGTCAAACGTCAGCATGCGGGATTCTGCCAATTATGGGGAGGTATCTTCGTTAACATCAGATTCTTATGTGGGTGGTATATTGGGGTACCTGGAAAAGGCCAATATGGGGAACCAGTCAAATTCCATCATCCAGAACTGTTATAATGCAGGACCGATTCCCTGCAGTCTGGATAATGATCCCGGTGGTATCGTCGGCTGTGCGGCCTACCATAGTCTGACAGACAAATGCATCAATTATGGTTATGTGCCTCATGGAAATGGAATTATGGGGACCCAGGATGGCAGTGCCGATTACAGTGACTGTTATACCTTGGCAGACTCTTATGACACCTCCAAGGATTTGTGGCCGAAGAGTGTCAATGTCTTTAGCACGGACCAGATGGGCGATTCGGATTATTGGGATGGAACAAGTTTGGATTTTACTAAGACCTGGGTCATCTGCAATGGTCGTCCGGAATTGAGGGATTGTCCGTTCCAGTATTCCAGCGCACCCAAGTAATGGCGTCCGGCATCAAATAAAAACTGACCTTAGCAGTGAACTGTTAAGGTCAGTTTTTTTGTCGTTCTGTTACTGAACGTGATGCCTCACGTTCTTGAACGGATGTAGATTACAGTTGAGGACCTGCGGGTACCAGCGCTTTTCCTGCTTCGTTTCCGGTGAACTTGTTGAAGTTCTTCACGAAACGTCCGGCAAGGTCTTTTGCTTTCACTTCCCATTCTGCCGCAGTAGCATAGGTGTTGCGAGGATCGAGGATGTTGGTGTCCACGTTCGGCAGTGCAGTGGGAACTTCCAGGTTGAACATCGGAATGGTGATGGTTTCTGCTTTGTCAATGGAACCGTCGAGGATAGCGTCGATGATGGCGCGGGTATCTTTGATGGAGATACGTTTGCCGGTTCCGTTCCATCCGGTGTTGACCAGGTAAGCGGTTGCTCCGGATTGTTGCATTCTCTTAACGAGTTCTTCACCGTATTTGGTCGGGTGGAGTGACAGGAATGCGGCACCGAAGCAAGCCGAGAAGGTCGGGGTCGGTTCGGTAATACCACGTTCTGTACCTGCGAGTTTTGCGGTAAATCCACTCAAGAAGTAGTATTGGGTTTGTTCAGGAGTCAGTTTGGATACCGGAGGCAGTACGCCGAATGCATCAGCGGTCAGGAAGATCACTTTCTTGGCAGCTCCTGCTTTGGATACGGGTTTGACGATGTTGTTGATGTGGTAGATCGGATATGATACGCGGGTGTTTTCGGTAACGCTCTTGTCCGCGAAATCAATCTTGCCTTCTGCATCTACGGTTACGTTTTCCAGCAAAGCGTCTTTCTTGATGGCGTTGTAGATGTCAGGTTCGTTTTCTTTGGAGAGGTTGATGACTTTTGCATAGCAACCACCTTCAAAGTTGAATACGCCGTCGTCGTCCCAACCGTGTTCGTCGTCACCGATGAGTTGGCGTTTGGGGTCGGTGGACAGGGTGGTCTTACCGGTTCCTGACAGACCGAAGAAGATAGCGGTGTCACCGTCTTTGCCTACGTTGGCAGAGCAGTGCATGGCAGCGATGCCTTTCAAGGGGAGGAGGTAGTTCATGTATGAGAACATACCTTTTTTCATTTCACCACCGTACCAGGTGTTGATGATGACTTGCATTTTTTCAGTCAGGTTGAATACCACTGCGGTTTCAGAGTTCAGACCGAGTTCTTTGTAGTTTTCAACTTTTGCTTTGGAAGCATTCAATACCACGAAGTCAGGTTCTCCGTAAGCTGCGAGTTCTTCTTCAGTGGGACGGATGAACATGTTCTTCACAAAGTGGGCTTGCCATGCCACTTCCATGATGAAGCGGATTTTCAGACGGGTATTTTCGTTAGCGCCGCAGAAAGTGTCCACTACATACAATTTTTTGTTTGACAATTCTTTGCTTGCGATGTCCTTCAAGGTCTTCCAAGCTTCCGGAGTCACCGGCTTGTTGTCGTTTTTGTATTCTTCGGAAGTCCACCAGATGGTATCTTTGGTGATGTCATCCATTACCCAGAATTTGTCTTTGGGAGAACGGCCGGTGTATACACCTGTCATCACATTGACTGCACCAAGTTCTGTCAGTTGACCTTTTTCATAACCTTCGAGAGTCGGGTCCAATTCTGCTTTGTAAAGCGTGTCGTAATCCGGGTTGTAAACCACTTCGGCTACATTTTGAATCCCGTACTTGCTCAAATCAATAGTTGCCATAATTTGAATAGGATTAAATAAATATGAATTTGTAATTAACTAATTATTGTTGTTTTATATTGTTCTTGTTTTGCTTTTGACCGTTTTTGGCGGCCTTTCGTACTCCTGCAAATCTTTTGCCACAGATGCTTTTTTGCTATCTTTGTCAGCAGATCGGCACGGGCCTGATCTGAAGTTTTCAGCAGGCGCCGCAAAGATAGCGATTACGGATGACAAAGACAAAAGTTTGCGAGATGGAAATGGAACAAAAAAGCCCGCAGCAGGTGTTGCAACAGGTCTGGGGATATCCGGCTTTCCGGCCCATGCAGCGGGAGATTGTGGAACAGGTATTGGCGGGTGAGGATGTGCTGGCGATTTTGCCGACGGGAGGTGGAAAATCCATCTGTTTTCAAGTGCCGGCTTTGATGCGGCCGGGCATCTGTCTGGTCGTCTCTCCCTTGATTGCCTTGATGAAGGATCAGGTGGAGAACCTGAATGCCAGAGGAATACGTTCGTTGCTTGTGCATTCGGGCATGTCCTCGCACGAGATGGATGTGGCTTTGGACAATGCCGTCTATGGGGATTATAAATTTCTCTACCTTTCTCCGGAACGCTTGAAGACACCACTCTTCCGGACGCGGGTGCAGCGCATGGAGGTTTCTATGCTGGCCGTAGACGAAGCGCACTGCATTGCCCAATGGGGGTATGATTTCCGCCCCGATTACCTGGAGATCCAGCAGATCCGTCCCTTGTTGGACGAGGTGGCCGGGCATCGTGTGCCGGTGCTTGCGTTGACAGCGACAGCGACGCCGAAGGTGGCAGAGGAAATCATGACAAATCTGCAGTTCCGTCATCCGAATGTCATCCGATCCGGGTTTGAGCGACCCAACCTGGCGTATGTGGTCCGGTGTGTGGAAGACAAGTTCGGGCAATTGCTTCGGGTGTGCAACGGGGTTGCCGGTTCGGGTATTGTGTACTTGAGGGAACGGAAGAAATGTGAGGAACTGGCTGATTTTCTGAATGCCAAAGGAATTGCAGCGGATTTCTACCATGCAGGGATGCCCCAGCAGGAGCGCAACCGCAAGCAGACGGCCTGGAAGAAAGGGGAGTTGCGGGTGATCGTGGCGACCAATGCTTTCGGGATGGGGATTGACAAGCCGGATGTGCGTTTTGTGGTACATTTCAATGTGCCCGAATCCTTGGAGTCCTATTTTCAGGAAGCCGGTCGGGCAGGACGGGACGGTAAGAAGGCCTTTGCCGTACTGTTGTACAACGGCAAGGATGAACAACGGCTGAACCAGATTTTCAAGGTCTCCTTTCCGGAACCGGAATACATCAAGGATATCTATCAGAAGGTATTCAATTACCTGGACTTGTCTTTTGAGGAGGGAGAGGGGATGACCCTGGCCTTTGACTGGATGGATTTCTCACGACGCTACCGGCTGCAGGCCTCCATGGCGTATTATGCCATCAAATACATAGAGATGTGCGGTTACTGGACGCTGACCGAGGAGTTGGACAATCCTGCCCGGATCCAGTTTGTCATTGACCGTGAAGAACTGTACCACATTCAGTTGAAGCGTCAGGACATTGATGCGTTTGTGAAAGCGCTGATGCGGATGTATCCGGCGTTGTTTTCACACATGGTGCGCATTGACCAGGAGCAGATTGCACGGGTGACGCTCCTGAGCCGTCCGGAAGTGCACGAGCGTCTGATGGAACTTTCCCGGATGCACATCATCCAGTACCGGCCCCGTCAGCGGACGCCTTTGCTGCATTTGAACAATGAACGGCTGGTACCGGCAAATTTCTACCTCTCCCGGAAGGTCTATTCGGAACGCAAGAAACTCTTCGAAGACCGGATGCGGGCGATGTTGGATTATGCGGATGAGCAGGGTGGGGAAACCTTCCGTTCCATTCCGTGCCGCAGCCGTCGCCTGTTGTCTTATTTCGGGCAGACCGAGAGCCGGGATTGTGGGGTCTGTGACTTGTGCATCAAGCGGGGCGTAAAAAAGGCCGCGGATGGCACCCTGGTGGAAGAAAAACGCAGCGAGCGGGACCAACGCATTGAGCAGCAGGTGCGTGAACTGATGAAGGCACCTGATTTTTCGCTGGAGCGTCTGGAAGAGGTGGCCGGAGAAGATTGGTTGGAGTTCCTGGAAGTCTATCGTTGGCTCAGGAACGAGGTCAGTTCATCGTAAAGCCGTTGTACCGGCAGTCCCATTACATTGAAATAGGAACCCTTCAGCCCGGTGATGGTGGCGTATCCGATCCATTCTTGGATGCCATAGGCTCCCGCCTTGTCGTAGGGACGGTAATTGTCTATGTAATAATTGATTTCTTCGTCTGTAATTTCACGGAAAAAGACCTCGGAGCCGACGCGGAAAGAACGGATCCGGGCGGCGGTGCGGAGGGTGACACCGGTATAGACGGTGTGGCTGCGTCCGGACAAGGATTGGAGCATCTGCACGGCATCTGCCCGGTCTTTGGGTTTGCCCAGTACCTGATTGTCTATGCAGACCACCGTGTCTGCTGTAATCAGGAGTTCGTTGTCGGTCAGTGGACGATGGAAACCTTCGGATTTGAGGCGGGAAAGGAATTCGGCGACCTGGGCTTTGGGCAGTTCCGGGTCGTATTTTTCGTCGGTATTGGAACGGGTATCGATCTCGAATTCAATACCCAACCCCCTTAACAGTTCCTGACGGCGGGGAGAGGCGGAGGCAAGGATAACGTGCCAGGGCCGGATGAGTTCGTTGAGTATCATCTTGTTCCAGGAATGAAGGTGTCTTTCGTTACGACAGCATCATAGGCGTCCAAGTCCAGTTCCCACTGCCCCTTGACCTTCATCAGTTGTTCGATCAGGTCCCGGACACATCCCCGTCCACCGGGATAGAGGGATACATAATCGCAGACGTCTTTGACTTCGGTGACTGCATCCGAAGGGCATACTGCCAGTCCGCAACGTTGCAGTACGGGAATATCCGGCAGATCGTCGCCGACATAGGCCACTTCTTCGGGTTGAAGGCCGTGTTGCTCGCAGAAATCCAGGAAAATGGGCAGTTTCTTGCGGGAACGTTGGTAGATGCAATGGGTCGGGATGCCGAGGTTTTCAAAATAGGTGGAAATGCTTTGGGTGACACCTCCGGTGATGATGGCGATGGGATGGCCTTTCAGGATCCACATGCGCATACCCATACGGTCTTTGCTTTCGAAGGTACGCAGCAGGTCACCATTGGGGAGGGAGAGGATGAGTCCATCGGTCAGTACGCCATCGACATCCAGTGCCAATGCTTTGATCTGATGTAATTTGCATTTATAGTTGTAGTTCGGCATAAGGCTGTTTCAGGTTATTTTGAGGGATCCGGATAGTAGCCGGTGGCACCGGAGTTGAAGCGTTGTGCGATGCGTTCGGTCAACAGACGATAGATTTCTTCTTCTTCCGGCAGGCCCAGTTGCTGCAGGAGCTGGAGGTGTTTTTCGATGGTGGTGCGGTCGCCCCGGATGGCAGGTCCGGTTTGTGCATCCCAGGGCGTTTTGAGAAAGGCTTTGCGGAGCATTTCCCAGGCCAGGGGCATCAGGAACGTATGGCTGTTTCCGGCCACTTCGAAGGCCAGTCCTAAAATATAATTGACAAAGTTGCAGGCAAATACGGCTGCTGTATGCATTCTTAACCGTTTGTCGGAGTCACAGAACAGGTATTCGGCTTTCAGGGCAAAGGCCAGGTCGGCCATCCATTGGCGGACGGTCGGATCCGGGGTTTCAAACAGCAGGGGAATTTCCATGAAATTGACGTTTTTGGTCCGGCTCAAGGTCATGAGCGGATAGAAAACGCCACAACGGAATCCGGCTTCTTCCAAAGGGCGGAAGACGGAGTAGGGGGTGGCCCCGCTGGTGTGCAGGATGATCGGGCGGCAATGGCTCGGAAACTCCCGGGCGAGTCGCTCCACCATCGGGGCAATGGCATCATCGGAGATGGCCAGAATGATGATGTCCGACTCGGTCAAGTCCGTCAGATGCTGGGTGTAGCGGGTAGCGGAACCGTTGCGTTCCAGGGCTTTGGTCAGTTTTTCGCCCCGTTCAGGGGAGCGGTTCCAAACGTATTGGATCGGTATGCCGTTCTCGGCCAGGGCGATGGCCAGCCGGAAGGCCAGGTTGCCGGCACCTGCCAGTGAGATTTTGCAATCCGTAAGTCTGTCATCCATAAGTCCATTCATTGGAAGTGCAGCAGAGTGATCAGGCTTTCGGGGTGTTGGGGCCGAAACCGCCGAAGGGAATGTTGTTTTTGTTGCCGTTGAGTTGGATTTCACCGTGAGCCTGTTCGTACTTGCGGATGTTTTCGCTGAGCGCAAAATACAGTCTTTTCAGGTGTTCCGGGGCCATGATTACGCGGGATACGACTTCCGCTTTGGGAATGCCCGGGAACAGTTGGGCAAAGTCCACCAGAAATTCGGTCTGGCTGTGGGAAATGATGGCCAGGTTGGAATAGGTGCCTTTGGCGATGTCCTTGCTGATCTCAATATTGATTTTTGCTTCGTTCTTTTTGTTTTCCATGATTGTTAGAATTTTTAATCAATTTTTGTGGCACAAAGATAGCATTTTGTTAAATTTGCAGGTTAATTTTTGATAAAAATGAAAAGCAATGAATTATCCGCAAAATATAATCCGGCGGAAGTAGAAGACAAATGGTATGCCTATTGGCTGAAAAACAGATTTTTTCATTCTGAACCGGATGAACGGGAACCTTATTCCATTGTGATTCCTCCTCCGAATGTGACCGGTGTGTTGCACATGGGACACATGTTGAACAATACGATTCAAGATGTGCTGGTGCGCCGTGCGCGTATGACGGGCAAGAATGCCTGCTGGGTGCCGGGAACCGACCATGCTTCCATCGCTACGGAAGCCAAGGTGGTGGCCAAGCTGAAGGCGGAAGGGATTGACAAGTCATCACTTACCCGTGAGCAGTTCCTTGAGCATGCCTGGGAATGGAAAGAAAAGCACGGGGGCATCATTTTGGAACAACTCAAGAAACTGGGGGCTTCCTGTGACTGGGAACGGACCAAATTCACGATGGACGAACCCTTGAGCCGTGCGGTCATCCGGACCTTTGTCCATTTTTACAAGAAAGGATTGATTTACCGCGGAGTGCGGATGGTCAACTGGGATCCCCAAAGCCTTACGGCGGTGAGCGATGAAGAAGTGATCCGCAAGGAAACCCCGTCCAAACTCTATTACCTGCGCTATTTCATCAGTGAAAACGGTCAGGCGACTTCCGAGTACATTGTCATCGCAACCACCCGTCCGGAAACCATCATGGCGGATGCGGCTGTCTGCATCAATCCGGAAGATCCCCGTTATCACCATTTGCGTGGCAAGAAGATCCTGATTCCGCTCATCAACCGCGAGATTCCGGTCATTGAGGATGATTACGTGACCATGGACTTCGGTACCGGTTGTCTGAAAGTGACACCGGCACACGACATCAATGATTACGAAATCGGTATCCGTCACCGTCTGCCGGTGCTGGACATCATTGATGAGCATGGTTGTCTGAACGACAAGGCACAAATCCTGGTCGGAGAAGACCGTTTCGTGGCCCGCAAGAAGATTGTCAAGATGCTGGAAGAAGCCGGACATCTGGAAAAGGAAGAAAATTACAGTTCTCAGATCGGCTATTCGGAACGGACCAATGCCGTCATCGAACCCCGTCTTTCCCTGCAATGGTTCCTGAAAATGGACGTCTTGGCCAAAGACGCGCTGCAGCGGGTGGAATCTGACCAGATCCGTCTGATTCCGGACAAGTTCAAGAATACCTACCGTCACTGGATGGAAAATGTACGTGACTGGTGCATCTCCCGTCAATTGTGGTGGGGACAACAGATTCCGGCCTGGTACCTGCCGGACGGACGTTTTGTGGTAGAAACGGATGCACAGGCGGCGTTGGCTGCTGCACGGGAATTGGATCCCTCCGTTCAGGCTTCGGACCTGCATCAGGACGAAGATGTGCTGGATACCTGGTTCTCCTCCTGGTTGTGGCCCATTTCGGTCTTTGATCCCGAAAAGGCCGGTTGCCCGGACCGTGAGCCGAATGCCGAGCTGGCCTATTATTTCCCGACCAACGACCTGATTACCGCTCCGGATATCCTCTTCTTCTGGGTGGCCCGTATGATTATGGCGGCCAATGAGTTCTGTGGAGAAGTCCCCTTCCGGAACGTTTACCTGACCGGAACGGTCCGTGACAAGCTCGGCCGGAAGATGTCCAAATCCCTGGGTAATTCACCGGATCCCATCGAGCTGATGAACCAATACGGTGCTGATGGTGTCCGTCTGGGCATGTTGCTCTGCAGTGCCGCCGGCAACGATATCCTCTTTGATGAGTCCCAAGTGGAACAAGGCCGTAATTTCTGCAACAAGATCTGGAATGCTTATCGTCTGGTCCAAGGTTGGGCGGTGGAAGACCTGGAACAACCGGCTTCTTCCCGTCTGGCGGTGGATTGGTTCCGCAACAAGCTCTTCCGTACGATGGAAACGGTCAACGACCATTTTGCGAAATTCCGCATCAGCGATGCGCTCATGACGATGTACAAGCTCTTCTGGGATGATTTCTGCGCCTGGTACCTGGAAATCATCAAACCAGAATTCGGCAAACCCATCGACCGGTCGACCTACGATGCGACCATCGGTTTCTTCGATACCTTGTTGAAACTCCTGCACCCGATCATGCCGTTCATCACCGAAGAATTGTGGCAAAACTTGTCGCCGCGTCAGGAAGGGGAAACCATCATGTTGGCCCAATTGCCCCAGCCTGAGGCTTATGATGCTGAATTGATCGAACGTTTCGATCTGGGTACGGCTGTTATTGCCGCTATGCGTAATGTGCGCCAGAGCAAGGGCTTGTCTCCGAAAGATGCCTTGAGACTGGTGATCAAAGGCAACTTCCCGCAAGAAATCATGCCGGTCGTTACCCGGATGGCCAACCTGTCGGAATGTGTCATTGCAGCGGCTTTTGACGATGAAGCGGCAGCCGGTGCTTCGTTCATGGTCGGTACGCTGGAATTCCGTGTTCCGTTGACCGGTCTGATTGACGAAGCGGAAGAAATTGCAAAGATCGAGGCAGAAATCAAGCGTCTGGAAGGATTTTTGAAAGGAGTTCGGGCAAAATTGTCCAATGAGAAGTTTGTCAACCATGCACCGGAACAAGTGGTGAACATGGAGCGCAAGAAAGAATCGGACGCTATGACCAAGATTACGAATTTAAAAGATCAGTTATGCAAACTTACCAAGGCTTAAATGAGCAACAGGTATTGGCAAGCCGTCAGCAACATGGGGCAAATACCCTGACACCTGCCGAGCGGATTCCTGCCTGGAAGCTGTTTTTACAGAAATTCAACGATCCGATCATCAAGTTGTTGCTCTTTGCAACCTTGCTGTCGTTCATCACCGGCTATTTCCACGGCTCCTTTGCTGAAAGTTTCGGTATCCTGATTGCTGTTTTTCTGGCTACTTTCCTTTCTTTTATCAACGAGTACCGCGCCGCCAAAGAGTTTGATGTGTTGAACCAGATCAATGACTCGGTGCTGGTGAAGGTCTATCGTGACGGCAATGTGGTCATGATTCCCAAGACCGAGATTGTGGTAGGGGATTATGTGATTGTGGAGCAAGGGGATGAGATTCCTGCCGACGGTGTGGTTGTGGACGCCATGAGTTTGTCGGTGAACGAGTCCACCCTGAACGGTGAATCGGTGCCTGCCGAAAAGAAACCGGGCGAAGTGCTTGAATTTGAAGGAGCCTATGCACCGAACAAGATCTATCGTGGAACGACGGTTTCCGAGGGTTCCGGTGTGATGGAAGTGTTTGCAGTCGGGGATGCGACTGAAATCGGCAAGACCGCACGTCAGGCGACGGAGTTGACCGGACAACAGACCCCGCTGAACCAACAGTTGGACAAATTGAGCGGCATCATCAGCAAAATCAGTTTCATCGTGGCCGGTACGACTTTCCTGGCCTTGTGCGTGCTGGATTTTGTGGTACAAGGCAAGCCTTTTGACTGGACGATGGAGACCTTTGAAATGTTGCTCTCCTTCTTTATGATAGCCGTGACCCTGATTGTGGTGGCGGTTCCGGAAGGACTGGCGATGAGTGTGACCCTTTCGTTGGCTTACAGCATGCGCCGGATGAC